>JAJDBA010000351.1 GCA_029261675.1 Nitrospinaceae bacterium | reverse complement strand
ATTGAAGAAACGGGCGTTTGCTGCACCTTACCCGTGGACCATTTCCCGGAGAACGAACACTGCGGTGGGGTGGCAGGATTATATGGAAATGTTTTCGAATGGGTGGAAGACACAAAAAACCTTCCTGAAAACGGGCGCAATAGCAATTCCAATGGTCTGACTTATAAAATTGCCAAAGGCGGAAGCTTCATCACTCACTTTAAACATATTGCGCCTTGGCGTCGCATTTCTTTCATTAAAAGTTATTGCACTTCTTTTCTTGGATTTCGCACAGTTTGCGAAGATGTATAGGGCCTCAACACCTTGATCCCATTTGAAAAAATTGTTATAAAGCGTCTCATATAGACTCAGCTAAATTTATTTTCAGGAGAAAGAATTTTTGAATAAGCCCTTGGTCGGAATTGTAATGGGAAGTGATTCAGATTTTCCGATAATGGAAGAAGCCAGTAAGGTTCTTGAAGTGTTTAACGTGGCCCATGAAGTACTGATAACTTCTGCTCACCGCACCCCTGAGCGTACCCGAAAGTATGTGCAAGGAGCCAAACGAAAAGGCCTTCGTATCTTCATCGCTGGAGCCGGTGGTGCAGCACATCTTGCTGGAGTGATTGCCGCCGAAACCACATTACCTGTCATTGGGGTTCCCATTAATTCCACTCCGTTAAACGGGCTAGACTCACTCCTATCAACCGCACAAATGCCGGGTGGAACTCCTGTTGCAACGGTAAGCATTGGAAAGTGGGGAGCAAAAAATGCAGGACTTCTTGCAGTTCAAATTCTCGCATTAGCAGACATCAAGCTTGCCAACCAACTTGTAAAGTATAGAAAGCAACAAGCCAAAGCAGTCGAACTCAAAAGTAAAAAGTTGAAAACACCTCATGCCGCAAATTTTAAAGGTTAGTTCATCGGAGAACACTCTCTCCGAGACAAAAAAGGTCTTGAAGGCAGGAGGGATTATAGCTTTTCCCACCGACACATTTTATGGTCTGGGAGTGAATCCTTATAATAAAATTGCTGTAGATAAAATTTATAAAATAAAAGGTCGTGATCCGGAAAAGCCACTCCTTCTACTCATTGACTCTATTTCAAAACTGGAAAACCTTGTTGAAGAACCTTCGGCCGCCTGCATTAAACTTATGCAGGCCTTCTGGCCAGGTCCCTTAACACTTCTTTTTAAACCCAAACCCTCTTCTATTCACGAGAATATTACAGCAGACTTAATTGGGATAAGGCAACCTGGGAACCCAGTCACCCGAAAAATCTTATCAGAACTGGATCATCCCTTAACGGCACCTAGCGCAAATATCAGCGGAGGCAATCCGGCAACAACGGCACAACAAGTTCAAGACACCTTTGGCGAAAAGGTTGAACTCATACTGGATGCAGGCGAGTGCAAGGGAGGGAAACCCTCTACTCTCGTAAATGCAACTGACGCCCCTGTCCGACTCATTCGAGCAGGAAAAATAGACTTTAAAAGTATTCAGGAATGTTTAAACGGGTGTCAGCAAACTCAGGAGTCTTTATGATATTTGGAACAGGACTAGACATCATTGAAATAGATAGAATAAAAAACTCTATAAAAAAATACTCGCCAAAATTTGAACAAAAGATATTTACATCCTCCGAAATTGATTATTGCCAATCCCAAGGAGACCCTGCCAAACATTTTGCGGCTAGGTTTGCCGTAAAAGAAGCTGTATCCAAATGTCTGGGAACCGGAATTACAGGAGCATTGGGATTTAAAGACATGGAAGTAATCAATGAAAAAACAGGGAAACCAATATTAGTAATGTTGGGAAAGGGAAAAGAACTTTTCGAAAAGCTTGAGCTTAAATCCATCCACATCTCTATTTCTCACAACAACACCCATGCAATTGCACATGCTATTGCAGAACAATAAGTAGACTCTTGAAACCCATTCGGCATTTTCTTGAATACATTCTCGTACGCATTCTCATACTAGCTGTAACCCCTCTTTCGCAAAAACAGGTGGTTATTTTTGGTAGATGTTTGGGGGCTTTGGTTTTTCGTTTTTCAGGAAAGCGAAAGAAAGCAGCTTTCACAAATATGGATATTATGTTTTCTGATAGCTACTCGTCAGATCAGAAAAAACGAGTCGTAAAAAACTCATTTAAAGCTCTTGCTGTTTCTGCCGTGCAAAGTGTTTGGGTCACCACCAATACTGAAGAAAGAGTTCACAAATTAATAGAAAGAGAACCTAAAGGGCTCGATATTCTTAAAAATTCCCTTGAGAAAAAGAAGGGTATATTTTTTCTGACCGCGCATTACGGCAACTGGGAAATAATGGGTCTACACCACGGCTTATTGGGAATCTGTCCTCTATCTTCTATTGTACGTAAACTCGACAACCCCCACCTGGACACATTCGTAACCCAATTAAGGACCACAACTGGCAACCAGATATTTTACCGTGATGATTCGCTTTTAAAAATTGTTCGAGAGTTGAAAAACAACGGTAGTGTGGCCGTGATGATGGATCAAAACACAGCAAGAGGTGGGCTATTCGTAGATTTTTTTGGACTGAAAGCCTCTACTCCGCGAGCGGTAGCACAACTCAGTTACAGGATGGGAACTCCAGTTTTACCTCTGTTTTGTTACCCCACAGAAAAGGGCACTTATAAAATTGAATATGGGCCTGAACTCCTCCTTGAAAAAACAGAAAATAAAGATCAAGATATTCTAAGTTGGACTCAAAAAATGCAAACATTCATAGAGTCTGTTATTCAAGAAAATCCCACCCCCTGGATGTGTGGTCATCGACGCTGGAAAACGCGGCCACCCGATGAAAATAAAATTTATTAAGTCCTAATACCCGATGAAATGTCCTGCCTGCGAAAATGAATTAACTGAGCACAAGATTTCAGGTGTTCTAGTCAATGTTTGTAGAGGCTCTTGCGGAGGTCTTTGGTTTCACCTTACACAGATAAAAAAGATTGAACGCCTTAAACCGGGATCAGGTGCAACACTTCTTAATTTTAAATTAGCTGATGGAGTTAAAACTTACCGTGGAGCGGAACACCCTTGTCCCCAATGCAAAACTACTTTATTGTATCGACACTTTTTCAGCAAAAAACATGACACTGAGGTAAACCAATGCGCAAAATGCAGCGGATTCTGGGTTGATGTAGGCGGGCTTGTCAAAATAATGAACTCGCCACAGGAAGAGAGGAAACAATTAGTTGAAAATTATTTCACTGCCATTATGGATGAAAAAATTGCTGGAATGAACCTAGGAAATCAAGACATATCTCAAGCAGCAATATTGATAATTATAATTTTTAATTTTCTAAAACCAAATTATTAACTTATCAATAAACAAATTCATCTAGATACAACAAATACAACCCCAGCTAAAGAGTTTATAACTAACAACTGCGTATCATTATAAAACACGAACTAGATTATATTTAGAATACTATAAAATTCTATAAATTAAAGAGATACATGCCACTGTAACAAAATGGTATAATTTTTTCAAATTTTGTAAGTTTTGGACTATTGAAACATCCATCTAAAACCAAACCATGAATAAAACCAGCTCCCAAAAACAAAATATTTCTATTGTCTGTCCGGTATTTAATGAGGAAGAAACGATCCCCTTGTATTACGAGCGTTTCAAAAAGGCATTATCTTGTTTGAATGATCGCTATTCAACTGAACTCACCTTTGTAAATAATTGTTCAACAGACAATACTCTAGCCGCTATAAAAAGTTTACAAACCAAAGATCCCACTATTCAATACATTACCTTAACAAGAAACTTTGGTTACCAGTCCTCGGTCCTGTGCGGTATAAATTTCGCAACGGGACAAGCTATTGTAGTGAATGATGTCGATTGCGAAGATCCCCCTGAGCTTATCCCAAAATTCGTAGAGAAGTGGGAAGAAGGGTATGACATCATTTACGGTAAGCGAGGGAAAAGGCCTGAGTATATGGGCCTCACTTTATGTAGAAAGCTTTTTTACCGACTGACAAAAGCCATCGCAGATAATGATTTTATACTAGATATGGCTGAGTTTTCGCTGTTTACCCAACGCGTTCGCGATGAAGTTATACGCACAAAGACATCGTTTCCTTTCATCAGAAACGAATTGGCTTATGTTGGATTTAGAAAATTCGGAATTGACTACGATAGAGAACCCAGAATTACAGGAAAGGGTAATTACAAAGGGGTTGCGGGGATGTTTCGCATGATCAAATTTGCGGTGGCAGGGATACTTACGGCTTCTACCTTTCCTCTGCGATTGATATTCTACCTAGCGATTCCATTGCTACTAAGCAATTTTGCCGCAATATTTGCTTATTTTATTACTCCTGAAAATATGCACCTTCATTTAATTTACACTATCAACACAATGTTTTTGATAACAGCAGTAACATTTCTTTCAACCTATATGGCGAGAGTTTATAAAAACGGCATAGAACGACCGATATTTATAGTAGATTGGGAAAACACCCTCCTCAATCCACGCATAAAGGACTGAAAAAATTACTAGCCATGGTAATGGCACAGCCGTAACATCGCTAATAAATTTAGATTTATTCTAAGTGAAAACAGGAACTAATGATCTGAGTCGATTGATTTCATCCCGGTCACCTGCAAAATCCCAATAAATTTTATACCCGCGCACCTCTTCAGCCTTGAACTTTATTTTTTTATCCAACAAAAATTCATTGTAAATAGTAATTTCTTTTTGTTCAGCTACAATCGCAAAATCAGCTCCCTTCAAAGATCTTCTTTTTTGTTTTTTCGCTGCCGGGTTATTACTGTACTCACTTATAGTGATCTTTCCTTCACTTAGAAAAGTACCAATTTGAGAAACCACATAATTAGAATAAGCTACCTCAATATTTTTTGATTCCAGAAATTCAACTAAATCATAAATTTCTATTCTTTCAAGCTTTATGAGTTCAAAGTCTTTGACAACACCGTTATCCTCATAGAGTTTATAGGTTGCCGTAGAATAGAATCCTACCCAAGTCACTAATACAAGAATAGGAAGCCCTTTAAACCTTGCTTGAAATTTATTAACAAAAATTCCGATCCATAGAACAATAGTCCCAAACATTGGGAACAAATATCTTGGCTCCGATCCATTTTGAACAAAGACATTTGCAAGACAGGTCAACAAAGGTAATAGTAGATAAATGTTTCCCTGATCGAATTTTACCCATTTTAAAATAAAAATATTCTTTATCACCCTCCAACGGCTAGAACAAAAAGAAACCGCCGAAAAAAACAAAAGCAAAAGCAAGGGTATTGCCATAACACTCAACATATTTATATGGCTACCAATCGTGGAAAAATTCCAGCCTTGAAATAAATTTTCTAAGCTAAAAAGTCTGGGCAATGTTCTTATAATAATGTCCCATAGATGCACAATCAGCTTTATTGGATCAAAATCTACATCGAATCCTTGACCACCCCGAGAAGTTTCACCGATTAAAATACTTGCTATACGAGGCGACAAACCCAATAAAAAACCAGTTCCGCCTACTCCTACAAGTACTCTTACCTCTCTGGACATCTCCTCCGATATAAAAGTTTGAATTCTATTTAAATAGGACACCAAATCTTTACGATAAATCAATATCCGTAATACAAGAATTACCAACATTTGAAATACAGGCTTGTGAAAATTATTAACCTGAAAAACAGAAACGCCCGCAATATCTAACCCAAACCCTCCAAACACGTAGGAAAAAATAATCACCATCAAAAACACTACAATCAACATATCCAGAATTTGAACGAAAGTCTCTCTCCTTGTCTTCTGGCCTTTGAACCATCCCGCCAAAGATGCCAAGCTAAATCTTTGTCGAAGATCATTCCACTGTGGATATGACAATGCATGCAAAAGAGCTATAACGGAAATATAAATCAATGAAAATGTATAGGTATATATTGCCAACCCCATAGAAAAAAATAGAAAGAAAATAATACCTCTTCTATTTTTCTCAGACGATTTGAATTTAATATAAAAAAGGAAGATTAGATTTCCCAAAAATGCGGATGCTATATGAGGCCAATTGTGGGTTGTCATTTGAGTAACAAAGGGCGGCGAAATCAACAGCAACATTAAAACTAAAAAGGCCATACCAGGGATAATCTCTCTGGCTATTAGATATAGAGTCCACAAATATAAAGAAAAAAATAAGGTGGCCGGCAAATTGAAGGCCATAGTATTGAACCCCAAAACCCACATAAACGGAACAGCAAGTATTCCGCCAGTGAGACCAAAATATCGGGCATAGTCGTAGTAAAAAACTATTGGTCCACCCTCTAATAAGTTCATGATGGTATTCACCATCAAGCCCTCATCGGCGGTAAAATAATGATCACTGTTAAAAAAAATTGGATACCGGATTAGTACAGCGGCAACAAATATAAATGCGATGGGGATAAAATGACTAGCAAAGAAAAGAAAAGGAGAGGATAAGAAATTTTTCATAAAATAAAATTAACGAATTTTCTTGAGATATCCATTTGGATTAAAAGTCATGTAATATTTTTCACGCTCTTTTTCTATTTCAAAAGAATCATTATGAGTTAAAAACTCCTGAATCGCTTCAAATGGACCATCTCCCCAATTAGGCATTACAGGGTGACCATTTACATTTGAATCTTCTACAATCATATAACTTCCTTTACTCACAAAGCTGCTATAGATTTCCATTTCCTTCAAAACATGGGGCATATTGTGATCTGAATCAAGAATAACCAAAATAACCTGATTTTCCTTTATCATACCAAAAATTTGTTGAACCACTTTTTCATCAGTAGAGGACCCCTTTATATAGGTGATTCTTTCATGGACCGGACGGTTTTCTAATAATTCTATATCGACTGCAATCAACTTCCCTTTTCCAATCGAATCCATTATTGATACAAGAAAAGCCGCACCACCACCCTCATTTACTCCTGTTTCTATAACAATATCAGGTTTTAATTCAAAAAGGATTTCCTGGTAAACCCAAAGATCCAGAGGGCATTTCATCGTTCGATGCCCCATCCAGCGAGTATTTTTCCAAGTTTTTTCTGGAGAACTATAATAAAGCGAATGGAATTGAGATGGAATATCTCCAGAATTCCTAGAAAAATAATTGTATGACCTAACAAAAACAAGTTCCAAGGCAAAAGTTGCGATTCGAAATAATTTTCGAAATATCCCATCTTGAGAAAGCCCCATAGATCTGTTTATTTTTTTTATACTTTTCATGTGACTTTATAACCAAAACCAACAAGTTTTTTTGATGAGAAGCGACCTAATTTTTCAACCATCACTGTTATCACTAATCCGTATTTGGCGGGTAACCATATCATTCGAATCTAGACCGAATAAGTATTCTCAGCACTCTTTGCATTTTGTTTTCACATTTCAGAATGCTAAAATAAATTGCGCGTGGAAATTGTACACAAAAGTTATTCCCTTGGATACATAAAGTTTGAAAAAGAAAACCCCGCTGGCAGAGCCATACAACACAAGCAAAGCTCTACGTTAAAAGCATAAATTGACAGCACCTGATCTTTTAATAACTAACCACCAGCAAGTCTAAAAAACTAAAATTTAATTCACACGAATTGAGGTTCTTATTGTGAAAGCTGTTATTTTGGCTGGAGGAGAAGGCTCGAGATTAAGCGAAGAAACAGAAACTAAACCTAAGCCAATGATTGAAATCGGAGGCAAACCAGTAATATGGCATATTATGAAACTTTAC
>JAJDBA010000350.1 GCA_029261675.1 Nitrospinaceae bacterium | reverse complement strand
CACATTTCGCACATCCAAGTTTTCCTTTTTGTAAGGTTCCAGCAAAGCCTCTTCAAATCCATAAACGAGCGCAGAAGAATAAACCCGGTGGTATTGCTCTTCGATACTTTCTTCTGAGTGCAAGCCCTTTATAAATTGGTTGAAAAGGTCTTGGATAATGGGTTCGGCGTGTTCAACGAAATCTGGGGTCAAAGCGGCACGCAAAGTAACGTAGGTGATTAAAACATCCTGAAGAAGGAACTTTAACTCCGAGCTATCCTTTTTTATTGGACGAATATTAATATTCAAAAGCTCCTTCAATACTTTTATGTTGCGAATCATATCGTAGATGATCGACTCTTCCCAACTGGCCTTATTCCAAACAAAAAATGCTCTCACAAAATTTGCCCTTTTTTGGGTGTCCCACATTTGCAATGCCGTAGTCGGGCGTGTTTTGTTGGAGTAAGGAATGATTTCGCCCCATTTTGGCTCAACTAGATTCAAACCGTAGCGCCCGAAAACCTTTGCGAAACTTTCCTGATAAAGTTCCATTAGTTTTTCAAAATTTGCTTTTTCATCAAGGGGGCTATTTTGAGGGAGACTGACAATAGAGTAAAGGCGAACGACATTGGTCTTGGCCTCACCATCATCCAAAGCAACCATGTAAGAGCCACCCCACATTCCGGCTGTAATGGGAATGTCCAGATTATATTTCTCCTTCATCTGTGTAGAATTGTGAGCTGCAATCTCTTTGAAAAGATTATGGAGGTAATAGAGATTAACCCTATTATTTTGAGGATAAAGATTTCCGGGTAATATTTTGTAACTCGCCATGGCGCAGGGAGTCTGGTTGGGAAATTGAAAAGCAACTCCCCAAGCAGACATGATCTAATACGGGATTAATAATTCAGTAGTAGAGCAATTAGTGTTTGAGTTTTAGCAACGTGAGTTATTGAGCGTGAACGGGTTGTTAGAGTTCAGGCTATTATCGTTTGCACTTACCGTAATAAATCTAATCTGTAACGGCACCCTTACTGGCAGAGCTAACGAGCTTAGCGTATTTAGCTAATACTCCAGTTTTATATGGATTCTCTTTTGGTTTAAAATCCTTTCTTCTATTATCCAACTCCTCATCAGTTAATTTAACATCCAACCGATTATGTTCTATGTCAATATTGATAGTGTCGCCATCTCTTACTAATGCCAGGTTCCCACCTGTCTGAGCTTCTGGTGCAATATGCCCTATAACAATGCCATAGGTCCCGCCAGAAAATCGTCCATCGGTAATCAGTGCGACTTTATCACCCAGCCCTTTTCCAACGATGGCGGCAGTAGGAGCGAGCATCTCGCGCATGCCCGGGCCGCCTTGGGGGCCTTCAAAACGAATGACGACCACATCTCCCTCTTTAATTCTATCATCAAGAATGGCATCAAGACATTCCTCTTCGGAATCAAAGCATTTAGCCGTGCCACTTATATTTCGAGTTTTTACTCCCGATATTTTTGCGAGCGCACCTTCCTGGCAAAGGTTTCCTTTTAAAACAACTAAATGTCCTTCAGTGGACTTTGGTTTGTCAATGGGGAGGATGACATTCTGACTTGCAGGTGGGCTATCGGGAATGTCTTTTAAATTTTCGGCAACGGTTTTTCCGGTGATGGTCAAACAATCTCCATGAATCATTCCTGCATTCAACATCATTTTCATGACCTGTGGAATGCCACCCGCATGATGCAAATCAACAGCAACATATTCACCAGAAGGTTTCAAATCACAGAACAACGGTATCTTTTTGCGAATGGACTCGAAATCATCAATAGTCAACTCCACCTCCGCTGAATATGCGATGGCGAGCAAATGCAGTACTGCATTGGTAGAGCCACCAATTGCCATAATAACGGCTATCGCATTTTCAAATGCTTTTCGGGTCATGATATCCCGCGGCAGGATATTATGCTTTATCATCTGCATGAGTGCTTCCGCGCAAAGGCCAGTATTGAGTTCTTTTTCTTTATCTTCATTTGCCATGGTAGAGCTATAGGGCAAGCTCATGCCCATTGCTTCGAAGGCCGATGACATGGTATTCGCGGTATACATTCCACCACAAGAACCGAACCCAGGACAGGCATGCTTTTCAATCTCGGTGAGCTGTTTTTCATCAATAGTACCTGCACCGAACTCTCCTACCGCTTCAAAAACACTAACTACAGTCAAATCTTTTCCGTCCAGATGTCCTGGTTTAATGGTTCCTCCGTAAACAAACAAGGCAGGAATATTAAGTCGTGCAATAGCAATCATAGCTCCTGGCATATTTTTGTCGCAACCACCAATGGCAATAACCGCATCCATGCTGGCTCCACGGCAAACAGTTTCAATCGAATCGGCAATGACATCGCGGCTTACGAGAGAACATTTCATACCTTCTGTTCCCATCGAAATACCATCACTGATGGTGATAGTACCAAATGTTTGAGGCATACCCCCTTCTTTGCGTATTTGAGCGGCGGCAATATCGGCGAGTTTGCCAAGTCCAGCATTGCAGGGGGTGATATCGCTTTGACCGTTCGCCACACCTACAATGGGTTTTTGAAAGTCATCATCGGAAAACCCGACAGCACGTAACATCGCTCGGTTAGGGGCTCGTCTGTTTCCTTGAGTTACAACCTGACTTTTAGAATTTAACGACTTAGATGACATAAAAACTCCTCAACACGCCTTTTGTTTATATTAGATGATTATAATCCGGATTATATTCCAGGCTCTTCAATTCGATTCAATACAGGGCGATGGAAATATCCGCCGCCGCTATTGGAATGCGAGATGGCGTAGTATACAGGATGTTCCATTGATTTTAAAAGGGCCTCAGAACCGGAAATTTCAATTTTATGTTGAAAGGGAATAATCGGGGTTTTCCTATCTTCCCTCCATGTTTTTCCAGAAAAAACGGACTTCTCCGACAAAAACCCGGGAAGTCGATAGGCTCGCTGGGAATACAGGTAGTCGAGTTTCAACATATCCTTGTCGTCACTAGCAAGATCGGGGAAAAACGTCTCATGAAAAATCTGGTATTGTCGATCAAGTGCCACCGGATTCATAAACAGATCTCTCGACTCGTGGTATTTCAGTAATTGGTCGAATAATACGACTGCATCCATTTTCCGCAAAAGACAGGAAATGGAAAACCGAAATCGTTTTGAATTATAAAATCGGTCAAAAATATCAGCGAACTTTTTTAGATAGTCGATCTCATCTGCGCCAAGGTCCTTATTAGAAATTAACTCATAAGGAGGCGTGGACTGATATTGGTATTCATGAGATGAAATTGAATCTTTAATTGGAGCACCGGGAAGAAATTTGAGGAATCCTAATTGCAACTCATGCGGCCGTAGTGAAATCACTTCTCGGAATGAGTTTAATATTTTCTCCATATTCTCCCCGGGAAGACCAAAAATAAGATCACAATGAAAATGAATGCGATCTTGAACCAGCAACTTTTTGATAGTGTCGAATAGTTTCTGATTATTTTGCTTCCTCTGAATACTTTCCTGCACTGTTTCATCCGTAGTTTGAATACCTATTTCAAACTGAAACATTCCCGGAGGAACGGTTTCCAGAAACTTCAATATATCGGGGGTGAGAATGTCACCAACCACTTCAAAATGAAACTCAGAACCTTCGAACTGCGAGAGCCATTCCATGAGAGCTTTCATACGACCGGGTTTCAGATTAAAGGTGCGGTCGACAAATTTAAACTTTTCAACACCTGCATCAATCAAATTTTTTATTTGGTTGTAGACGGTTTTATCATCAAAGTAGCGCACTGTTTTATCTAGCGCAGAAAGACAAAATGAGCAAAGGTACGGGCAACCTCGCGAAGTTTCAAAATATACAATACGGTTTTTAAGTTGTGGATAATCTTCTTCGAGGTATGCTGGCGCGAGATCAGGAAGATCAGCCCCATAAGTTTTCCAACGATTTAAGACCTCTTCTGAAGGGATTTTTCCCTGATCGATTATCTGAAGATACTCTAACCATTTCTTTTCACCTTCACCTGAAATCACCGGGCATTCTACAGAAGTTTCTGTTTCAAAAGAAACCTCAGGACCGCCGATAACTATTTTCAAATTTGGGTTTTGCTTTTGGAGTCGTTCGATGAGCTCGAAGCTTTGACTTCGGTTCCAGATATAAATACCTATCCCCAAAACATCAGGTTTTAGCTTCTGGATTTCGGAAGCAATTTTCCAAACCGGTTGATTGATGACAAACTCTTTGATCCAAACATTCTTGTGTCCGTCATTTCGTGCCGCATTCCTGAGATACCTCAGGCTCAGAGATGAATGAATAAATTTGGCATTTAATGTTACCAACCCTATCGAACGTTGCACTTCAAACCTCAGTTTTTATGATTGAGTATTATTTTCTCCAAAAAACAGTTGAATAGATAGCTTTAATTCCCTTGGCAGCTCTACGCCTTAAGGAAATGATGGTAAAATTATAATAAAGAGCTCAAATATCTTTTCTGGTTTTACGGGAATTGACCTATAGGGTACAGTCTTACGCTGGCTGGCAAAGTTTGCAATAAAATGTAGAGCGACCGGTTTGGATCATACGGGAGATAGGATTTTTACATTTTAGGCAAGGTTGCCCTTCTTTCCCATAAACCGACAGGCTCACTGAAAAGTAACCTTGAGATCCATTGGGGTCAAAAAAATCTCGTAAAGTTGTACCGCCACTGGCAATACTTTTATTTAAAACCTCTTGAACGCACCCAATCCATTTCTCCCATTGGGCTGAAGTGACTTTCCCAGCCTGTTTGGTAGGGCGG
>JAJDBA010000349.1 GCA_029261675.1 Nitrospinaceae bacterium | reverse complement strand
GTCTGCCAACGTGTGGGCAATATCTGGAAAGGAGGCATTGACATCGAAATAGGTGAACCGAGTGCCATTGGTGTAGTTCTGATCTGTCCCGCTACCGATGGAATCGTTTTCAAAGACGATGGTGAAAAAGTTATCGTGAGTCTCTTCTTCCGTAGATACTTCTTTCTCACCCTCTTGGGCATAAGCAGAAGAAAATAACAGAAAAAATAGTAGCAGGGTTAATCGAGTCACGAGTCACTTCCTTAACTTTGGGATACGAGTGTAAAAGAAGATTTTGGGGAAGAATATTACGGAAGGGACTTATATGCAACCCTAGTGATTTCTAAGGGAGGGATAATCTATCGCAGATAGTCTATCGCAGATCGTGTTTTTTCACCCACTCATCTGTAAGCTTTTTTGCTTCGGCGAGTTGTTCGGGGGTTGCTTCTTTTTCCAGCGTGGTTTTATTGTGTTTGCCGTCTTCACTTCCATTGATGATGGAAAGGTTATGCCACATCAGGGCTTGCACCATATCTTTCTCAACGCCTTTACCGTCATAATACATAGCGCCGAGACTGACCTGCGCTTTAGAGTTTCCGTTTTCGGCTGACCGTCGCCACCATTTGATGGCCTCACCTATATTTTTTTCTACCCCCTCACCATTGAAATACAACACAGCGAGGGTGTTCTGCGATGCCGCCTCCCCTTGTTCTGCTGCACGAGTCATCCATTTTGCGGTTTCACTAAAATCTTTGGGAACGCCATTGCCCAGATAGTACAACATTGCAAGATTGAATTGCGCGGGTGTGTGGTTTTGCTCTGCCGCTTTTCGATACCAAATGACAGCCTGCTCACCATCTTTAGCGATGCCTTTGCCCGTATGATAACTAACAGCAAGCCAGAATTGAGATTCTGCATCGCCATCTTCGGCTCCCTGCCGGACTGCATTTATGTCACCTTCGGGTTGATTCATAATGTTCCATTAAAGATTAGTGTTGGTTATCAAACTCAGGGAACTCTTTCTGAGAGTTTATATCGCAAGCCCCAAAAACCTTTTTGACTCTGCAGTAGGTAGGGATCGCTTTCCCTTCAATCCTGAAATACTGTCCTTCATTCAGGAGGCTGCATTCTTTAATCGCAGGTCTATATTTACAATGCTGCCCCTTCACCATGAAAATTATCTCGGGTCGGGAATTATTGAGCCCGCCATGCCAACGGCCTATGCTAATAGTTGTCTTGTTCCCTCATCTGCCAAAAATCGATCCATTCATGGGCCTGCTTTTTAGCCAGGGCAATTTGTTCGGGTGTGGCTTCTTTCTCCAGCGTTTCCCTGTTTTTCTTACCGTCATCGCTACCAAGAATAATTGAGATATCGTGCCACATCAAAGCCTCCACCATGGATTTTACGACTCCGTTTCCATCGTAATGCATGGCACCGAGACTGATCTGGGCCGAAGGGTTGCCGTTATATGCCGACCGTTTCCACCATGTGATGGCTTCGTCGAGACTTTTTTCGACACCTTGGCCGTTATAATACAACACCGCGAGCGCGTTTTGCGAGGCGGCTTCACCCTGCTCTGCGCCAAGTTTCAACCATTTGGCAGTTATATCGAAGTCTTTAGGTACATCTTCCCCGACGAAGTACATCATCGCCAGATTAAATTGTGCCTGCGAGTGACCTTGTTCTGCCGCGCGGGTGTACCATTTGAGGGCTTCTTCAATATCTTTATTTGCACCAAAATGGCAGGCGGCAGCAAGAGTAAATTGAGACTCCGCATCGCCTTCAGTGGCAGCCTTTTCTAAATTTTCATCGTCAGATAATTGCATTTTTCACTCTAGTTTTTACAGCTATTTATATGAAAAGTATTTTAATTTGGCCCATCTGCCTGCAGATGTGACATTTTTTTCCATTTATTAAAATAGTATTGGATGCGTCCATCTTTAGTGGGGTAGATTTTCACATATTTTTCTTTGCCATCCTCATCTTTTTCTACCATCGCGATTTTTTTGTCGAGCACTTGTGTCGACTTCGCCACATACAAAAAGGTATAGGGCTGGTCACGCGCAATTATTCGATGCAGTTCTCTTGCCATTTCCACCTGTTTCGATCTGTCGTATTCTTTGCGGATGCGGGTAATGAGGCGGTCGGCTTCGGCATTTTTATAACCCACGAAGTTCAATTGCCTGGGGCCGGACTGACTGGAATGCCATATCTGATAAAGGTCGGGATCGATGCCCATGCTCCACCCTAATACCAGCGCATCGTATTTTAAGGTGTTGACAAAGTCTTTCAGGAACACAGCCCACTCGAACAACTGGGTGTTGCACTTGACCCCGATTTTACGCCAACTCTCCTGCACAATAGTGAGTATATTTTTACGGATGGCGTTACCACTGTTACTAATAAGATTAAACTCGAATAACTTGCCGTCTTTTTCAAGCCAGCCATCGGAGTTTTTCTTCCACCCCTTAGTGTTTAGAATTTTCAACGCCTCTTCTGGATCGTAAGGCAGGGGTTTGACGTTCGGATCGTACCATTCTGTAATTTTCGGATACGGTCCGGTCACTCTCTCTCCTTCTCCGTAAAGGACATACTTTATGATTGGATCAATGTCGACAGCCATACCCAGAGCGATGCGTGTTTCAGCATCCGCAAAAAGTGGATTGCGAATATTGTATCCAATATATGAATAAAAATAACCGATGCTAGAAAAACTCTGAAATTTTTCTTCTTTGGAAAACCGCGCCACCTGATGCGGTTGCACGGAATAGTTATCGATGGCGCCGGCATAGAATTCCATCTCCTGTGTCAGGGCATCGGGAATGATGCGCATAACATATTCTTCGTACTCGGGTGCCCCCTCCCAATAGTTTTCGTTGCGTTTCAGGCGGATGAATTCATCGGACTTCCATTCGACAAATTCAAAGGCCCCCGTGCCAATGGGATGCCGGCCAAAATTGCTATCGCGCATGATAAACTTTTCAGAATCGCGCCCTCTTTCTTTTGCTTCTTCCTGTAGTTTCTTTTCATTTAACAGATGTTCCGGCAAAATGCCCATGGACCAAGAGCCGATTGCTGGCGAGAACAGGCGTTTATAAGTGAATTTTATTCTATGGGGTCCCAGTACAGTAGCAAATTTCACGGGTTCGTAATCCGATTTTCTCGGTGACGTGCCTTTCGGGTTTATGATCGAGTTATAAGTGAACAAGACATCTCCCGAATCAAAAGGGTGGCCATCATGAAAAACGACATCTTTTCTGAGATCAAAAACGATGACAGGATTGTGCTCGGTCACTTGCAGGATTTTTTTATATTGTTTTTCGAGATTTTTCTGCTGGCCAGCGTTTTTTGCCTCTATAAACTGATGGTAAGGAAAACTTTTAAAATAGTCTTCTCCTAGAAACTTTCTAATAGGTTCAAAGAAATCTTGATCAATATTTTTGAGTGTGAACTTCAGTCTTGCTGGTTGTTTTAGTGTGTAGCCAACTTTCTCAATTTCACCCTCAAGAGTTTCTTCGGCGACAACCTCTATGCTTTGCAGATTTTCACTCCACTGCTTATTGCTAGACAATGCTTTTGCCAGCATATCAGGCCAATTGCCCGCGTCTTTCTCCAACTGCCCTCCGGGTAAAAACCAGAGTGTATTGATTGCCAAATAGGCTTCTTCATATTGTTCCCACGATTTTGCAAGTCGAGGACGGTATTTAAGATCTTTGTCCAAATCGATAAGACCATCAAAAACCAAATTACAAATGTCGCTGCTTGAAGAGTCTGCATTGAGTGTCGGGTTCAGTATTTGCGCATCACCACCGGACCCCTGAACATATTTAACCAGCCTTGCAGGGTTTCCTGTAGCCTGTTTGTCGTAGGTGGGCACCCAAAAAAAGGATTGAATGAGGAAAAGAATTAAAATCAGAGGTATATATAAGAGAACCTTTTTGATAGTCATGAATAAATCATATCAAATAGGAGAACAAGAAAGGGTGAAAAATCATTTTTAAGTAGATAAATTTGATAATAATAATTTACTATACAAGACACTCATATATAATGAGTTTTAGGTCAAGCAAGTAGCGCAAATTCAAATTACTGCCGATACCAAAAATTCTCTTGACTTGGTCTGTAATTGACTATAATTTGGAGAACCTTGCGAAGGTTGGCAGGTCAAACAGCTTTCCAATAAATTGAGAACACTAAAGCTTCAATTTTATATATTATTTTTTTTGTTAACTAACTAATTAGAAGGAAAACGAGATGTCTACATTAATTACTGACGAATGTATTAACTGTGGAGTATGTGAACCGGAATGTCCTAACACGGCAATCAGCGAAGGTGAAGATTTTTACGAAATCGAAGCAGACCTTTGTACAGAATGTGTCGGGTTTCATGGTGAAGAGGCCTGTCAGGAAGTATGCCCGGTAGACTGTTGTATTCCCAATGAGGATCACAAAGAAACAGAAGAAGAGCTACTGGAAAAAGCTAAGAAGATTCACCCGGAAGAAACATTTCCAGGATTGGATGAACTGAGCAACGAAACTTCTCTTTTCCGTAATCCAGATCGCAAAAACGCGAATCGCTAGTTCTAAAATTTTTCGGGCTCTGTTTGGGGATACCCCCAAGCAGAGCCCGTTTCTTTCGATAAGGTTCCACTGATTTTCTTTAAGATTTACAAAAGTGGGATATCAATACTTCGGGTCTTTTCATTCCAAAGTCTTCCTCGACTTGACAAAGTAACCTTTTCCAAGTATTAGTCATACATTAATAAGAACAATATCGGTGCGGGGTGGAGCAGCCTGGTAGCTCGTTGGGCTCATAACCCAAAGGTCGTCAGTTCAAATCTGGCCCCCGCTACCAAATTTAAAGGCCTGACGGCAATGCCGTAAGGCCTTTAATATAATATACGAGTAAGCTGTATCTGAATTACCCCAACATGTATAAAGTGCGCTCTCGAGTTTTTGCATAATTGATAAATAAAATCCCGTCCTCCCTGAAAAACACTACTCCCGCTCTAAGTCATAGAAAAATGGAATAAAAAGAATATAATAGTGTCTTTAAACAACTTGCATAAACCTTTTTAAATCTAGGTCTACTATTCTAATGAAAAAGCTTACCATTATTCTCATTTCGTTTTTAATTACATCAGGATTCGCCAATTATAAAGAATATAAAAATTTCCCCGAACCCAAACCAACCTCTAAAGGGCAATTGATTTTTCAAGAAATGGGATGCCCCATGTGCCACGGTCACAAAGGCGAGGGAAATGGTTTTTTGGCTCAAGGGTTAGAGCCCCGCCCTAGAAACTTTACCTCATTTGATCAGATGAAAGGTGTGCCCTATCAAAGTATGTACACAGCGATTAAAGATGGGATTCCATTTACGGGAATGCCTTCATTTGACTTGAATGATAAACAAATTGATGATGTAATTTCTTATGTTCGATCTTTCTTAACAGAAAATTACATCACAATGAGCACGTGTTTAAATATTCCACAGGTAGTTTCATTGGAAAATATTGATATGGGAGGCAAGATAAATATAGAAAAGGATAGGCCTGAGTTACTGTCGACAAGCATGAAAGCAGGGGAAATCACTTTAACACCTAACTTTGCAGCCATGCGTAAAGTTTTTAATGAAAAAAATTCTAAATTAGCTCGTGTGCATGTCAAGCTAACCAAAACAAATCAAGATAAAAAGAAATATCTAGCCATTATCGCTTTAAGAATAAACGATTGTATAAAGTAAATATCTTCCTAATAGAGGCTCGCCCTTATCTCCGGCCTATTTTGGAGATAAGGGATTCATCAGTCAAACTTCAGCTTCATAATCAATAGGGCCACCGCCAAAACCAAGGTAACCACATTCCAGAAAATAATGGGAACTTCGGCAAGCAATATTCCATAAATAAGCCAACACAACACACCCAGGCTAAACACTGAAAACATCCCTAACGAAAGGTCTGAAGCAGATTTACTTTTCCATGTTTTTAATACTTGCGGAATAAAAGCAATGGTAGTTAAAAATCCTGCAAAATAACCTATAAATGTTGCGTTATCCATATTACCCCAGCCCTTCCCTAACGATTTATTTTTTTCGGACGAGCAGGAATCCACCGACCAGCAACAATATCCCAAGCAACCGTTGAACATTCATTTTCTGAATTGGGAAGCCCAGCCAACCGTAGTGGTCGATTAAAATAGAAGCAACCAATTGCCCGGCAAGCAACAAACTTACTAGAGCCAATGCGCCGATTTTGGGTCCCGCCAGAATAGAACCCAACACCACTGCAGCACCGATCATGCCCCCGCCCCAAAGCCATGTTGGAAGAGAAGTTACCTGGTTTAATGTAGGAAGAGGCGCTTTAAAAATGATAGCGCCTAGAATCAGACACATGCCACCGACTAAAAAGGAAACCAACGCTGCCAAAATAGGACTATTTATATATTTAGCAAGTTCTGCATTGACACCCACTTGAATAGGTAGCAATCCTCCCACAAAGAAAGCCAGCGTGGTAAGAATATAGTTCATCGAATTTCCTTTCTGTCGACTTTTGATCTTTTTAGCAATTCAATCTTCATCCAACTCTTGTGCCAGATCAGCTAACATTTGTATGATTCCACACATTCTAAGCCGATCCTCCTCTTCCATATCCTGGAGATAACTTTCATATCCATTTTGCTTAAGAATATCTAACCCCGTCATACCATTTTCAATCTCCTTCTCTAGACCAGCAAAACCAAAAAAATCTTCCCTCGCTTGATCAAAA
The DNA here is from genome assembly GCA_029261675.1 of Nitrospinaceae bacterium. Taxonomy (GTDB): domain Bacteria; phylum Nitrospinota; class Nitrospinia; order Nitrospinales; family VA-1; genus UBA8687. The sequence continues at coordinate 20,513 of JAJDBA010000349.1, read as the reverse complement.
ATTGTGGAGTAGTCTATGCTGGTCATAACCAATTGATATAATTTAGAAGCTTCTGGCAATTGACCTGCCATCTCAATTAAAACGGGGTTTCCTTTAGAATTCATGTTATATTTTCCAAAATTTAATGTTCTTAAAAAAGAATACAAATACTTTACATTTTCAAGCATTCACGGACTTTAAAATAGCAGTTATTACATATCAGGTAAAACCTTATCCATACTATTATTTTAATAGAACCAAAAGAAAGAGGATGACAATGAGTAAAACGGGGAAATTAAATCTAGAAGATTTTATGAGTGGCCTAATCAAGAGAAACCCAGGCGAAACGGAGTTTCATCAAGCCGTAGAAGAAGTTGCCGCGACAGTCATCCCTTTCATCAATAAAAACCCCATCTATATTGAAAATCAGATACTCGAACGTATGACCGAGCCGGACCGCACCATCATTTTCCGCGTATGCTGGGAAGATGATAGTGGAAAAATTCGCACCAACAAGGGCTACCGGGTTCAGTTCAATAACTCTATCGGACCCTACAAAGGTGGATTGCGTTTTCACCATTCTGTCAATCTCAGCATCCTCAAGTTTTTAGGGTTTGAACAGACGTTTAAAAACAGTCTGACAACCCTTCCTATGGGAGCGGGAAAAGGAGGTTCTGATTTTAACCCAAAAGGAAAGTCAGATCGTGAAATCATGCGGTTCTGCCAATCTTTCATGACCGAATTGTCCAAACACATTGGGCCAGACATAGATGTTCCTGCAGGTGACATTGGCGTTGGGGCACGAGAAATCAGCTTCATGTTCGGCCAATACAAACGACTAAAAAATGAATTCACCGGCACCTTAACAGGAAAGGCTCTGGAGTTCGGCGGTAGTCTTATAAGAAAAGAAGCGACGGGTTATGGCGCTGTATATTTTATGGAAGAAATGCTGCAACATCGAGGAGATTCCATAAAAGGTAAAAACTGTCTGGTTTCGGGTTCTGGCAATGTCGCCCAGTTTGCCGCACAGAAAATTATGCAGTTGGGAGGAAAAGTTTTAACCCTCTCCGATTCCTCCGGATTCATCCACGACCCTAAAGGCTTAACTGAAGAAAAACTGAAATACCTTATCGACTTGAAAACGATCAAGCGAGGAAGAATTTCTGAGTATGCCAAAAAATACAAATGCCATTTCCATGAGGGTAAACGACCTTGGACTATCAAGGCTGATCTTGCTTTCCCCTGCGCAACTCAAAACGAGTTGGAACTTCAAGATGCCAAACACCTTATTAAAGGTGGCATCATAGCTATAACTGAGGGGGCTAACATGCCCACCACTCATGAAGCTATAACCGCCATTAAAAAAGCCAATCTGCTTTTTGCACCTGGCAAAGCAGCTAATGCAGGAGGAGTCGCCGTTTCAGGATTAGAAATGACACAGAACAGTATTCGCCTTGCCTGGAACCGGGAAGAACTGGAAGAACGCTTGAAAAACATCATGCGCGAGATCCACCAGCAATGCGTAAATTATGGAACAGAAAAAAAACAAGTCGACTATATCAAAGGTGCCAACATAGCAGGATTCGTAAAAGTGGCCGATGCGATGGTAGCGTATGGAGCGGTTTAGTTTAAACAACTGGGCATCTAAAAACCCAGTACAATTCCAAATTTTCAAAGGACTTATCAATGGCTTCAAATAATTCTTCGTTTGACATCACCTCCGCAACAGATCTTGCGGAGATTCAAAACGCCTGCAACCAGACCATGCTGGAAATTCGCCAGCGATTTGATTTTAAGGGTAGTAAAAGCCAGGTCGAAATCGACATGAAAACGGCGGAAATAAAAATTCTAGCGGATGATGCTCACAAACTAAACTCAGTGATCGACATACTTCAGGGAAAGCTTGTGAAACGAAAGATATCCATCAAGGCCTTGGACTATGGCAATGTGGAAGCTGCATCAGGGGATACAGTCAGACAAAGTATAAAAATTCAGCAAGGAATCCCGCAAGAAAAGGGTAAAGAAATCGTCAAGCATATAAAAACCCTGGGGCTCAAAAAAATGCAGGCGCAGATTATGGACGATCAAGTAAGGGTTACAGGTAAAGATAAGGATGATTTGCAGACCGTCATCGCAAGCCTCAAACAAAAAGATTTTGGCATTGATATGACTTTCACAAATTATCGCTGATCAATCACGCAAAAGTTGAAGGATCGCTTCCCCAAATACTTTCCCAGCCCCCGAATCGTTTGAAGTAATGATTCGATCAACAACAACAAGATTTTTTTCTTCAGGGAAGGCACCCACATCTTCCAATTCCTTCAGGCACGCCTCCTCCTTTGGTGCGGAAACTTCGCATCGAGAAACTAAACCAGCACGGGCTAACGCTACCACCGACAAACCAAACGCTCCCAAAATTTTTCCTGCTCGAAAATGGTCTGTGAGTATTTGAGGTAAAATTGGATCTTCCCAAATAGAACTCTTGGCACCTTTGCCACCGACAACAATGACCGCATCATATTTTTGTTTACCTTGTAAAAATCGGTTCCAATCCACCAGCATTCCATCGGGTTGAAACACGGATTTAGTCTCACTTTTAGTTTCTCTACCTGATTTTGATAAAACTCGACATTCCCCTGCCCCTTCTTCGAGTACTTCTTTTAAATCAAATAATTGCTGTTCGCAAAACCGGTTTTGCGGAATCACCAATAAAAAAAGGGCTGCACTCATAAATTACTCCTTCGCCTGCTTAACACTATAAATTACCGTATATTTTTCAACATTCTTTACATTCCAGAGCATTGAAGAAAGAAAAAACAACGCTATAGATGCAACCTAAAAGACAAAAACCGCATTAGCAAAATTTCTTGACATGATTTTTAATCCTATGCTAAATAGCATTTGCTTACCATTTAAAGAAAGGGCACACCATGGCTAATGGGACAGTGAAATGGTTCAGCAACCAAAAAGGTTATGGCTTTATCCAGACAGATGAGGGGGAAGATATATTCGTACATTTTTCCGCAATCCTAACCGAAGGATTCAAAACCTTAGCCCAAGGGCAGGAAGTAGATTTTGAAATCAGCGAAGGGCCCAAAGGCCCGCAAGCAGCAAACGTCACCGCCAAATAAAAGCCCACCAATATTTTTTATTGAATTCCGGTAGTCCCTCCTGCCGGTTTTTATTTTCTAGTCTCAATCTAAACAATTGGAGTAATTTATGCCTATTATAATGACTGCTCGTTATCAGGTGCGCCCGCAAACGGTGGATCGGTGCAAACAAGCAATAAAAAACCTAGTGGAGTATGTCAAAGAAAATGAAAAAGGCACTTTGTACTATATCGCAAATCAGGAAATATTAAATCCCTATGCCTTCCTGCATATGATGATCTTCCAAGACGAAGTGGCATTGACTATGCACCGCTCTTCCGAGGCTGCTGAAAGATTTGTCAGTGTTATTTATCCGGCGGCCATCGACCCTCTTGAATTTAAGGAGTACAACGAGATGGGGCACAACCTCAACTTTGGGAGTCGATAGGTTTTATCCATTGATATCTTTTAAGAGCTCGGCCATTTCCTGCAAATTATTCTCAATGTTAGGCGGGCTTTCAGAAAATTCTAAGTCGGCATCCCCGAATTGGTTTGGGGTATTATTTTCACAGCCTTCCGCTGAAAAAAACTTGCTCAACTGGTAATGTGAATCAACTCGCACCCAACTTTTCCCGTCGCCAGATATTTCGTCACTCCCCAATAAGGCTCTCTTCCTTATAAAGGTACGAAGTTTTTGGGTTGGGACACTGGGAATGGTCACCGATCCGCGTCGAACCATTACCACTTTTATAGGGGTTGTTTTTTCAACCATAATCGCTATACCGTGTTACCTGAAGGATTAGACGGTTTATCTCCCACAAACATGTCTGCCGCCATAAACATCACGCCTATTGTAATACAAGAGTCAGCAATATTGAAGGCGGGCCAATGCTGATTCTCTATAAAAAAATCTATAAAGTCGATGACTTCTTTATGAATAACACGATCAATCAGATTTCCTATTGCGCCACTAAAAATCAAAATCAAACCTGTTCGAACCAACCGCTTTTCTTTACCCGTTTGATGGAATATTGCGAGAATGGCAACGATAGCAATTATCGAAACAAATATCAGAAGGTACGGCTTTAATTCCGATTGCTGGTCAGAAAATATTCCAAACGCTACTCCCGAATTGCGAATATGAGTTAAATTAAAGAAACCTTCCACAACCTTAATGGAATAATTCAAGGGTATATGCAATGTAACCATAAACTTGGTGTATTGATCTATTACAATCAACGCGCTCGAGACTATGAATAAAAATAAATAATTATTTCTCAAACTCTATTCTCCGGCGTCTAACAAATGTCCCTGACAACGTTGGCAGTTCAGGCTATCATTCGCGTTCGATTCCACAACAAAATAATGCCAACATCTCTCACATTTCTGCCCAGGATGCCTTTCAGTAAATATTTTCACTCCGGGCAACGAATCGCTGACATAGATATTTTCATCATCCCCCAAGCTATCCACCAATTCAACTTCAGAAACGATAAATATAAACTTCAATTCTTCTGAGTATTTGCTGACAATTTCCTTGATGGCATCTGGAAGCTCCAGCTTAATAATAGAATCCAGGGAATGACCGATGATCTTGTCTCTGCGGCTCGCTTCAGAAGCCTTACTCACTTCACCTTTGAGCTGAACCAACAGTTCCCAGTTACGCGTCAACTCATCACCAAATTCCACATCTTCACTCTCAGGAAACGACGAAAGGTGAACGCTTTTCTCTTCGGTACTTCCCTTAGGCAAATAGCGCCAAATTTCCTCTGCGGTAAAACTCAATATCGGCGCTATCAACCGCACCATTCCCATCAAGAGAATATAAAGGGTGGTCTGCCCTGCCCGCCTCCCCTCAGAGTTTACCGGGTAGGTATAAACACGATCTTTTAAAATATCCAGATAGAACGCACTAAGCTCAACAACGCAAAAATTTGTAAAGGAATGATAAAAAGTATGGAACTCATAATTTTCATAAGCCGATAGAATCTTTTCCCTTAAAACATTAAAGCGGCTGAGAATATACCGATCAATCTCAGGCAGAGACTCCAGAGGCACTCTGTCCTTTTTCGGATCAAAATCATAGAGATTGCCAATAAGATACCGAATCGTGTTTCGAATCTTTCTGTAAGATTCTGTCAACCGTTTCAAAATTTCATTCGAAACGCGAATATCTTCTCGGTAATTTTCTGAAGCCACCCATAAGCGTAAAATCTCTGCGCCATGTTGATCGATGATCTTTTGCGGCGCAATCACATTGCCGGCAGACTTCGACATTTTCTTGCCCTTACCGTCAACCACATATCCGTGAGTGAGTACAGCCTTATAAGGTTCTTTACCTCGTGTTCCGATCGACTCCAACAACGAACTATGAAACCATCCCCGATGCTGATCGCTGCCTTCAAGATATAAATCCGCTGGCCAGCTTGGGTCCTCACGGTTTTCCAAAACGGCCGCATGACTGACTCCAGAATCAAACCACACATCTAAAATATCGTTTTCTTTTTTAAATTCTTCGTTGCCGCATTTCTCGCACTTCGTTCCTTTTGTAACTAATTCCTCAACAGGAGTCTCAAACCAAAATTCGGCCCCTTGTTTTTCCACACCTTGGGCCACGCGCTCAAACACCTCTTTGGCGTTTACAAACTCACCGCATTCGGTACACGTGCACAAGGTGATAGGAACACCCCAAGCCCTTTGTCGAGAAACACACCAGTCCGGGCGGTTTTCGATCATACTGTAGATTCGCCCTTTACCCCAATCAGGAATCCACTTCGTCCTCTCTATTCCTGCCAACGCATTTTTGCGCAGCCCTTCTTTTTCCATGGAGATAAACCACTGGTTCGTCGCACGGAAAATGACTGGCTGGTGACAACGCCAGCAATGTGGATAAGAATGCTTGATATCTTCATGATGGATCAACGATCCATCCTGTTTCATTTTTTCAATTATTTCAGGGTTCGCCTTCCTGACAAACATGCCTGCGAAATGCTCGACATCCGAAACAAAAATACCACCATCATCTACCGGGTTATAAGGTTCCAAACCATATTTCAAACCGACAATATAATCGTCCTGACCATGGCCCGGAGCGGTATGGACACAGCCTGTACCCTGCTCCAATGTAACGTGGTCTCCCAAAATTACCTTGGATTCGCGATCAATGAACGGATGCTGACATGCAGCGTTTTCCCAATCCGCACCTTTGCAACCGCCGAGAATTTTATAATCCTTAATATCCCATTCCAATATCAGGGACGACAGCCGGTCTTCAGCAACCACTAAAACCTCATCGCCAACAGCGACGGCCACATACTGAAATTCCGGATGCAGGCAAATGGCAAGGTTTGCGGGTAACGTCCACGGGGTCGTTGTCCAAATCACCATATAGACTTTGTCGAGATCGCCCAGGCTATCCGGCACACCGGATTTAATTGCAAACTTGACATAGACCGAAGGTGAAGTATGGTCGGCGTGCTCCACTTCCGCCTCCGCCAAAGCGGTGCGGCAAGAAGTGCACCAATGAACTGGCTTCAAACCTTTATAGACCATACCTTTTTCGACAAACTTACCGAACTCGCGAACGATGGTGGATTCATAAGAATAGTCCATCGTCAGATAAGGATTATCCCAGTCCGCAAAGATGCCCAATCGTTTAAATTCTTCGCGCTGAACATCGACAAATTCTTGAGCGTAGGTACGACATTGTTTTCGGATCTCGCTTTTTTCGAGACTCATCTTCTTTTCTTTGAGCTTCTTACCCACCTGATGCTCAATGGGCAGACCGTGACAGTCCCACCCCGGGATGAACTCCGCATCGTAGCCCTTCATGCTCATGAACTTCACAATAAAATCTTTGAGGATTTTATTCAGCGCATGCCCCATATGAATGTGACCATTTGCATAGGGAGGACCATCGTGGAAAACAAATTTTTCTTTTTTCTTCGAGGATCGTTCTTCGTAAATTTTTTCTTTAGCCCACCATTCAAGCAGTTCAGGCTCACGCTTGGTGAGACTGGCTTTCATCGGGAAATCCGTTTGTGGTAAATTGAGTGTGTCTTTAGTTTCCATGATTCTCTATTTAAATTTCATCGCTTGTTTCGCGCGATCGAGAGTAGAAGTGGCAACCAACTGCGCCTTCTTTGTCCCTTCGGCAATTATTTCTTCTACATCTTTTGGTCTTTTAACAATCTCACTCCGTTTTTCCATGATCGGACGCATGCCTTCCAACATGGTTTCAGTGAGCATGTTCTTACAATCACCACAGCCGATTTTTGCAGATCGACAGCCCTCGGCCACTTCATCCTGCATCGATTGTGGTGAATAAATTTTATGAAAAGGATACAGGTTGCACACATCCGGGTCACCCGGATCATCCCTACGCGCTCGGGCGGGATCGGTTAACATCTGCTTCACTTTTTTTGTAACCTCTTTTTCCGTATCCGAAAGAAAAATAGCGTTGTCGTACGATTTGCTCATCTTCCTGCCATCAAGACCATTCAGTTTGGGAATGTCAGAAATTTTCGCATCAGGTTCGATGAACACTTTTTTCTTATAAAGATTATGAAAGCGTCGCACAATTTCCCGCGATAATTCTAAATGCGGTGCCTGATCGATACCAACTGGTACAAAGTCTGCCCGATATAAAACGATATCCGCCGTCTGCAATACCGGATAGCCGAGAAACCCATACGTGCTCATATCGACTTTTTTCACCTCGTCCTGCTTTTCCTTATAAGTCGGGTTTCGCTCCAGCCAGGGAACAGGAACCATCATCGAAAGCATGAGGTGAAGTTCGGCATGTTCAGGAATTTTAGACTGCAAAAACAAAGTGGACTTTTCCGGGTCCAATCCTGCACTCAACCAGTCCACCGTCATTTCATACGAAAAATCCTTGATTAGGCGAGGGTCTTCATAAAGCGAAGATAGAGCATGCCAGTCGGCGATAAAGAAAAAACATTCAAAATCGTCTTGCAGGTCCACCCAGTTTTTGAGAGCACCAAAATAGTTTCCTAGATGCAGTTTTCCCGAAGGCTGCATTCCGCTCAATATTCGTTTCATTGGCAAATTTTCATAGTCACATCAGGCGAAACTCGCCCGTAAAACTTGAATGATCATTGGGAATGTTTCCTGACTCAGGAAAGACACCGAATAGTTAATGGGGTACATCAAAATGGTTCCGATAATTTTTGTGCCAGCAAACTGATCAGACAGGAAAGCTCCTAAAATCAGGAACGCCCCGAATTTATCCAAGCCCGTCAACTTCTCTGCAACATGATGAGGAACCAATCCTTTCAAAACACTAGACCCATCCAGAGGATACATCGGCAACATATTGAAGATCGCTAAAGCGACATTGATCCATATACCATAAGCTAAAATAACAAACAAATAAGAAAACTCAGGCGAAATCAAACGGATAAAAAAACTGCAACCCACCGCCATGGCAATGTTGGCAAGTGGCCCAGCAATAGCCACATACATCATGTCGCGGCGCGGATTCTCAAAGTTTCTCCAATCCACAGGAACCGGTTTGGCCCAGCCGAATCCGACAAAATAGAAGAACAAAACACCCATGATGTCCAGATGTCGAAGCGGATTAAACGATAACCGCCCCAACCGTGCAGCCGTGTTGTCCCCCAACATGAGAGCCACGCGACCATGGGAATATTCGTGAACCGTTAAGGAAAACAAAACAACCGGAGTCATCAATACCATCAATTGTGTTTTGGTCAAACCGAATGCCTCTTCGTATCAAAAAAATATCAATTCTCTAATGGGGAAAAATCAGGCTACCGCGTAAAACTAAAGAAGGGCCGATTTCGAGGTAAAAATCTAAACTGGCAATATTTTAACATAGAATTAACCACCGATGAACACAGATAAACACAGGTAAATAATCCTTCTCTCTCACCTCGAGAGGTTCAAACCCGATCTTTTGTGGGGTTGATGAACTGGGTGAGGGGGATATATAAATTTCTTTTTTAGTCACCAGGAAACCTTTGCGTAAATCATAAAAACGAAAATGCGAGATACTTAGACAAGTTCAGCATGACAAAAGCAACCCTCTAATTCTCCCTCACCTAACCTCTCCCGCAAGGGGAGAGGAATTATAAGAAGAGAGAGTTTTTGCGTACTTCTGGTAAGTGTAGCTAGCCGCGCTTTTAGCTAAGAAAAAACCTAGATAACCATCTTTAAATCCTTGTTTTATAATATATTTTTTTAAAAATGCGAAGGGTGGGCGGAGATATAGATGCGTCCAGTTAGCGCGGAATCCGGTTGCCATTTTCTCTTGTGCATAAAGGGTAGAGTAACGATCTTGGCGCTGAATATAGTCTTCATAATCCCTATAAGAATAATGGATCAGGGCATTTTTGAGGGAGCCTGCGTTGTCGTCGGGGGTCAACCTTTCGTGCACCTGAGTTTCGCTGAAGGCGACCTTTTCTTTGTCGTAGAGCCGCAATATTCGGTCGGGATACCAGCCGCCAAACCGCACCCAGCGATCGCCAAAATAGTTCTTCCGGGGCAGATGATAGACAGGGTATTGCGGCTCCTCTATCAGAACTTTCTGGATTTCTTCTGCCGACTCGGGGGTCACGACTTCATCGGAGTCTATATTTAGAATCCACCGGTTTTGAGCTTTGGCGGCACAAATGTTCTTTTGCTTTCCATATCCATGCCAGCTCTCACTGAAAACTCGGTCGGTGTACTGCCTGCAAATTTCTACGGTTCGATCGGTACTCTCCGTATCGACCACTATAATTTCATCGGCCCATTTCAGATTTTCGAGGCAGCGGCCGATGTTTTTTTCTTCGTTTTTAGTGATTATGGTTACGCTTATTTTTTCCATTTCCACTCCGCGTGGGGCGAACTTGTTTTTGCCGCGCAATATCTTCAGGTTTTGGTTTGCACTTTATCGTGAATACTCGCTCCGATTATAGCACTCGGAATACCTCCAACTAATTAATTTTACTGCTTTTCTGGATTTTTATGATATTATTAGGGCCGAAATAAAACCGTCTGTGACCCGGTTATTTTTCGTTCAGCAGACATCAGATTTTTCGCTTCGGGTCACGGCTCTATTATGGAAAACGGATGACTTCATTTTTGTTTTTAAAGACGCGTTTATTCATTAACACCCCTCGTTCTAACCAACTCCAATTTAAATATGATTGAACAATACCTGCAAGTCGCACTTGAATTCGTCAAAGAAATCTGGTTTCAACTGGATTCCCAGTTCGGACTAGAAGAGACGGAAGCTTTCAAGTTCATCCAACCTTATCTGCTTCAACTTCAAGATAATCCAACTTATATGGGAATTGCTTTTGCCGCGTTGGTTCTGGTTCCCTATGGCTTATACAAGGTAAGAAGCATTTCTCGCGAACGCGAACGGAAGCTTGACGACCTGATGGAAGAGATGGAAGAGGATGAACTTGATGAAGACGATCCAGCGCGATTGCGCCGCCCTAGCCCTGAGGATGAGGAAACCGCCGCGGCACTAGATGATTATGAAGAAGACGATGATGACGAGGAAGATGACAAACCGCTATTCGAAATTGAAGAGGAAGATACCCCTCCCTATATGCAAATCCTCGAAAAGCTCGACGAAGAAGAAAGTGACGATGAGCTTCATGTAGATACGCATAAAGTTATGGGAGAGAGTAAAGATATTGAACCTGTCAGCTCCGAACTAGCTGAGCCACAAATCGATAAAGACTTGAGCGAATTCGAAGAATTCGAATTCGATAGTGACCCAATAGAAAATGATTCCCCACATGATAAGGCCATTCAAGAACTTCAGGAAGATGGCCAACTGACGGAACTGGAAGAAAGCGCACTTTCCCCTGACGATCCTTTTGCAAACTATTCTGAACTCGATGATGACGAGCAGGACCGCGCCATCCAGGCACTTCAGGACGAAATGGAATCGACGATCAACAAGCTAACCGAACAACTGGAAAGCACCCCGGAAAACAATTCTTCAATTAAAGACCTGGGTGATATTCGCATCGGCGATGGAGCAACCATTGACGATGAGTATACCTTCGATGAAGAGCTCTCTCTGGAAGAACCTCTTGAGCTAAATGATCCCGACCCTCTTTCACTTGAGGCATTAGATTTAACGGATGAGGTTGTTAAACCGACCATCGAAAATATTGAGCCTGCAATCGAAGAAATTGAATCGGCCCCCTTGCAACCTGTCCCTGAAAGAGATTATACAATTGATGACAGGCCAGATCGGCAGGCAGACAGCCTTATTAATCGGTTAAAATATTTTCAGGAAAACTTGGACACTCGATTTCATCACCTTGAAAAACGTGATCCTGGCCCGGAACCCAAAATCGATGAATTGGTTAGCGATCCACGTTTTGTTGAACAACGAGATTTTGTACCCAAGGCACCCAAGGTTTCTCCCATAGATAATAAAAAATATATGGAAGTTCTGGAGTCTTTTATATTTTTGAAAGACCAAAATAAACACTAAGCGGTTGGAGATAGTCCCATTAAAGTTTTAGATCCTATGACATCACAAATCAATATAATCGCTGTCGGTGGCGGTAAAGGGGGTATTGGTAAAAGCCTCGTTTGCACCAATTTGGCAATAGGCATGGCTTTGAGCGGTCAAAAGGTCATTCTTATGGATACGGATTTCGGCGCATCCAATCTGCATGCCTTATTGGGAATCAATAATCCAGCCCATGGGTTTCAAGACTTTTTTAATGATGAAATTGCGAACAAGCAATCTCTTTTGATCGACACAGGTATCAGTAATTTGAAATTCGTAAGCGGTGCTGGCGACAATCCTGGTAGCGCAAACATCGATTCCGATAAGATCAACACCGTTATTTCATTTATAAAAAGCCTGGATGCAGACACGGTTCTTTTAGATTTGGGTCCTGGCACCAATTATAACGTCATTGACTTCTTTAACATCAGTACACAAAATGTAGTGCTAACCACGCCGGAAATGACTTCGGTTATGAAAACCTTCAGCTTTATTCGCTCCGCTTTATTCAGAAGAGTTTCTCTGGCATTTAAAGATAATCCTGACATTCAGAAAATGGTAGATCACTCTAATCCAGGTAGCGCAGATATCGAAGCTTATACCACTGGATTATTGAGAGACCGCTTTGTCGAAGACTTCCCAGATCAACTGGAACAATTCAACAACATTGTCAAAGTTTTCACACCAGGTCTGGTAGTAAACCGCGTTCGTAGCAAGAAAGACCTTAAGACAGGTGACAATCTACTAAAGCTTGTAAAAAAATTCCTCGAAGTAGAAGCCACCTATCTAGGCTACATCATTGAGAGTGACCGTGTCAGAGACTCTGTCGATGAAATGATTCCATTCCTGATTAAAGACCCACAGAGCAAGCCTTCTGAGAATCTTCAGCAAATCATAGGGGCGCTCACCAACACCGACTTGCAGTTTGTTAAGAGAGACGGGCGAATTTTCGTATCCAAACAAGTGCGCCTCTCGTCTGGTTGGGAAGTTTAAAGCTTCTCCTAAGATCCGTTCCCTCTAGTTATATCCACTTATTTTTTTCACTCCATCTTAATTAGAGTCTTCTGCACTTTATATTTTCCGTTACAATGCTACCAAAAACTTTTAAATCACTATGCTAGATTTTCAAACCCGAGCCCTATTATTGGAATTACTTAATTTTTCTTCCCATAGAAAAGTTAATGTTTTCGTTGTGGGCGGTACATTACGCGACCATATATTGCGAAAAAATATTTCGGATATCGATCTAACCGGAAAAAACATTGCGGAGCTGGCAACCCAATTCGCAAAATCACTTAACTTCATAAGTGTCCCACTAGACAAAACTCCAGGCCGAGCAACAACACGAGTTATTCTTATCAATGGAGAACATTTTGACTGCACTGATATGCAGGGAAACAGTCTTGAGGAAGATTTATCGCAAAGAGACTTCACCATCAATGCAATGGGGCAAGAGCTATCCGATTTCATTGGAGGAGGAAGGGAAATAATTGACCCCCTCGAGGGGCAAAAAGATCTAGAGAAGAAAGTCATCAGAACCACTTCTAGCACAAGCCTTAAATCCGACCCATTAAGAATGCTGCGGGCTTTTCGTTTTGCAGCAACATTGAAGTTCTCGATAGATGAAAAAACCATACAAGAAATTTCGCTGAATAAAGAAGATATCGCTAAGACAGCCCGCGAAAGAGTCTGGCAGGAGCTTCAGAAATATTTTATTGCTAACAGCACTGCAAAACTGACAAGCTTAATGAAAGACGCAGGATTACTTTTATGTTTGTTGCCGTCTCCCTTTCTTGACTGGGAAAAAGTATCAACCCATTACAAGCGCCTGGAACATCTTGTCTTAAACCCTGATTTATACTTTCCCAGGCAAAATCTCAATATCTCAGAAAAAGGTTTATTAAAATTCGCTCTTCTATTAAAAGAAATTGATTCAAACATATTAGTGAATGTTAGAAACAAAGATTTTGGACTCCCAAAGACGTATGAATTCTTAAGGAATTTAAAGGTCCGCAACAACGATATAGCGTTTATTTGTAAATCCATCCAGAATCTTCATTTTTTGGCCAAAACATTATCAAGCAACTTAAATAACTCTTCCCTATACGACATATGCATAACGTGTGGAGATAAACTTGTGCCGGGCATTTTATTGCATGCTTGCACCCTGCCCTTTCCTGACAAACTGGAAAACACCGAAAACGAAAAACTATCCTCCCATACAAAAATTTTAAATTTCTATTTCTTGCGCTATCGCCCAGCATTAGGAGATAAAGCTTTGCTAAATGGAGATGATTTGATAAAAATTTTTAATATAACGCCCTCCCCGGTTTTAGGTGAAGCGTTACAAAAAATTCAACGAGCCCAGGTTTTAGGAGATATAAAAACTCCAGCTGAGGCAGAAGTCCTTGCCGCCAAAATTCTTCAACCCCAAAAATGAAAATGAGACGATGACGATTAAATATCAAAATGCAATATGGAATAATAAAAAAGTAATAATCGGAGAACCTGCTACAACTAAAACCAATCCCGTTAATTTACTTATAGGATTTCATGGGGCTGAGTCGACAGCAGAAAATATGCTGGTGCAAGGCAATAGATTAAAGCTCGACAACACGATACTGATTTTCCCAGAAGGTCCGGTAGATGCTGGCGAAGGCCGCTGGAGCTGGTGGAAAGACGGACCCAGCCAACAAAAATCGGTTGAAGCCTTTTTAGTTTTTGCAGATGAAATGATTCAATCCGCACACAATAATTTTGGAAATCAATCCATCATCTCACTTTGGGGATTTTCGCAGGGAGGTGCTGCATCTCTTGTATATGCATTGCTAGGCGCACAAAAAATTTTTAAAGTAGCTTCGGTATGTGGTTTTCTACCTGAACTTCCATCAAAAAATTTAGATGAAGCCCCTTCAGCGCAAATTCTTGGTGTCTATGGCCAAAACGATGACGTGGTACCTTCGTTCCTGGCAGATTATGCCTTAGATGAAATGAAAAATAGAGGTCATCAAGTACAAGTCAAAGAAACCTCACAATCCCATGAATTGAATTCAGAAAATCTATCAGATGTATGCAATTTTCTTAACTCCTAACCCAGTTTCCCAAAAGCCGCTTCATCCCGATAACAACACCTGTAACACAAAAAACAAATCCCAATCCAAGTAACGAAAGCATTAAAACATCCCATGCGGGTCTGTGGTTCGAGAGGCCCGGAAAATCCAAGCTATGCAAGCCGTTAAACAACCACCGATATTGACGCCGCCCCCTATCCATAACAGATACGATCTGTCCTGACTCCATATCCACATGCACCCAGGTTTGCAAAGGGTCCGCCAAGATAACTCTTAGTGTATTAGTTGGGAGCGCCCCTTCACGAAGCGTCCCATAAGCATCAGACTCTCCAGGTCTTTCAGTAGATTGAATCTTCGAATTTGGCCAAGCTTCCATAACAGCATTGACCACTTCAGACTCTTTGATTTTAACAGAGGATAAAAAATTTGAATCTATAAGCTCAAATAGTTTTTGTTCCTTTGCATTTCGGGTTATGACAAAAATTTTCCCACCCATCACAAAAATTTCCCCTTCACTAAAACTATCTAAAGATGTGAGAGTTTCTAGAGAAATATTTTCTACAGCTTGCACTATTGATATCGAACGAAATTTTTCAACCTGGTCGGGCTTAGGGGTTGCCTTTGAAAATAGTCTTCCATGATCCATAGATAGCCAACCACTAAATATCCAGGTCAATACAAATATCCCTGCGAATAACCCCAAAATATGATGTGCTCGCAACCAACCATTAAATGGACTGGCAATGCTTTTCAATTTTCCGCCTGTAGAGCCACGCCATCTAATTACCCCTAACCACAAGCCTGCCACTGTAGTAATCACACCCAACAAAGAAAGCCACCAAACGACTTGATCCCATAAAAACCAGTTTTTCCGTAGAGCCGTTGGGTAGATCCAATGGGTAACGGCTCCAAAATAATTCCAAACACGCTCACTGTATTCGGTTTTTTGCAAAACTTCCCCTGTGCGCGCTGAAATATACAGAACTGTTTCATATTCGTCTTCCAAAGAAACACGAAAAAAGGGCCGATAAGGGTCATAACGGTTTGGCACAATCCATTGGTCGTAATCAATAGGACCCTCAACATTCAAAACAGCTAATTCAGAAAACTTTTCCGAAATTCTTGTAGCAACATTTTTTTGTAAGAGGTCAAACAGCTTGCCGCTCTTTGCATCAATAGTTCGAATATCATTGTTGAAACCATGGAGCACATAAACAGGACGACCTTCTAAATCGATCAACCTCAAGCGGTCTAATTCATTGCCTCCAGCAATCTCGACAGCTTCTTTTGGTGAAACAATTATTTGAGACGGATCAATAAGAGAACTACGAGCAAGCCGATCAGATTGTGAGAGGGATGGAAAGGGATGATAAATAAGAATAGCGCCACTAATGAACCAGCAAGCGAAAAATAAACATAGGAAAACCCCCATCCAGCGGTGAGCCAGGGTTAGAAAACGCATCGGGGTAACCTCCGTTTAATCAAAAATCAAATTGGGCGCTAATTTCAAATGCTCGCGGAGAACCAAGTATTAACTGATTTGAATAAAACTCATCTCCCCAAAGAGCGTAGGCTTCATCAAATAAATTGGTCAACCTTGCAGTGAATCGCCCCTTGCCTCTTTTATACGTCGCATGAAGATCCACTGTTTTATACGCTAACATTTCTATATTATTGAACCGAGTATTAAAACGGTCATCTACAAAGCGAAAAGTACCTCCAACATCTATGGGCAATCCTGCCACATTGGAATAATTTGTCCAGGCATTTACCACCCATTCGGGAACATTTGCCGGAGTATTCCCGGAAACAGTATCAAAAACACCAAACTCTGCATGAGTGAAAGAGGTATTAGTCCCCACACGCCACTTTGGTGTTACCAGTAACGATCCTTCAAACTCAAACCCAGTAGATCGTTGACCACCTTCGCCCCCAACCACACTGCTGTTCGTATCTTGAATTAATATATTCTGCCTCTCAATATGGTAAAAGGCCAAGGTCATTTCGCCCTTGCCATCCATAAATCTGGACTTTAGTCCAGCCTCCCATTGCTGTGACTTGGAAAGATCAAAATTTTGATTACTATTCACCAGAAAAATATCTGATCCCAGTGGATCTGCTCCCGAACTCATCTGAGCATAAATATTCATGGAAGAAGTTAATTCGTAAACAGCACCCACCCGCCAGCTAAAAGGATCAAAATTGCGATCAAATGGCCCTCCTGCGGTGGGATCGTTTAATTTCAAGCGAGATAACTCTATATGGTCTTGACGTAATCCTACAACAAGTTTTAATTTCTCCGTAACACTCAAGATATTTTCAAAAAATGCAGCAACGGTTAATACCTGGGTAGGGTTTAGTCTAAAAGAAGAAGGACTGCCTCCAAAGCTACTCGAAACGGGTACAAAAGCATTCACCGAGCCTGGACTAGCTAAAGGTTGCGTTTTTCTCTCAAAATCTATGTAGCTGGTATCAATTCCAAGCAGAGATTGGTTTTCCATTCCGGCAATTGTACTTTTATATTTACCACTTAATCTGTTTCCAAAGGTGTTTTGTAAATGCGCGACAAAAAACCGATCCCGATCAATTAAGTTAGTTGTACTATTAAAAGTATAATTTTCCGAATTGCGCCATTCCCTGTCAGCATGAATAAAATAGGAATAGTTCTTCAAAGAAAGATTGTTATTTTGTTTCCAATTCAAATCCAGCGTGGTTAAAATTTGATGCGATTTTGCGACCTCGTCATTTACGTTATAATTGACAAACCGCATTCGCTCATCAATGGCTGCACCCCCTCCTGAAACTGTACCTGCGACCACGCCATCGAGAGGCTGAGCAGCAAAGCCTTCTGTAACAATCGGGGTTCCCCAATAGTTTTGAAGTTTATCTTCAAGATAATCAACACCCCAAGTAACATCGAGTTGATCATTAGGTTTCCACAATAACGAGCCCGTAAAGTTTCTAGACTTTGGATCGGCATTATCAACGAATCCATCAGAGCTGTACTCACTACCGTCAAACCGAAACCATAAATTTTCATTTATTTGTGTACCCGCACCAAAACCCACCTTTACACTGTCATAACGCCCGTAAGAACTTAAAAATTCATAGGTACTTGTATTACCCGCTTCAGGCTTCTTGGTGATCATATTCAGAGTGGCCCCAATAGCTCCCTGACCATGCAATACCGAAGCAGGTCCCTTAAGAACTTCGATCCGGTCTAGGTTAAATCCATTCTGAGGACGCCCGGTGATTAATGCAGGCCCTAGCCAGATGCCATCACGCTGGATCATCACCTGATTCGATGTAAAACCACGCATGGAATAATTGGCAGGTTCCGCCGGGGGATTCCCCCAAACAAATCCGGGAGAACGTTCAAGAGCTTTTCCAACCTCCTGATAACCTCCTTTTTTCAGCTCAGCATTGCTAATAATGGTGATAGAGGCTGGCGTTTCAAAAATGGGAAGGTCCAAGCGGCTTCCAGTATCCGAAGAGAAATCAAAATTCAATACACTTGGGTACACAAGCAATTCATCCAACTCAATAGTTGATGTGGGGGTACTTTTTTCTTCACTCAGCTTTGTCTGAGCATTAACAATCGAAAATGGATTTAGCATTAAGCCTAAAATAGCCATTGCGACTAAAAAACTCTTAATCATATCTATGCCCTAACTTATCCCTTTATATTTATAGAAATCAGGCAAAAAAAAACCCCGCGCTTCCTATAGGAAGATCGAGGTTGATTGCACCCTGATTTACTTCATCAACACTGTACTGGCCGAAACCTCTATTCCACGAAAGGTCACTCCATTATTATTTCAGGCAGGTCTTCTGACTCGCGATCATTCTACTTTCTGCACCTTCCCAACAAACGTCAGTGGCTTAATGCAGATTTCGTCACACACACAGCGGCGGGACCGTGGTTGAATTTCACAACCTTCCCTTTTACTTCCTGTAAGGGAACTAATTTTCCCCTTACAAAATACCTGAAAAGCTATCGCCATTATTCATATCAAAAAGATTAAGTCAAGAATTCATCAAAACTGCCCAAAGCATTGCCTCCAAATATTATGAAAACAATATTTTAACGTTTATAAGCTAGATTGACTTTTACAAGTAATTTGTTATCCTTCGTGAAATTCGCTGGGGTCGGTCGCAGGAAAGACGGTTAGAATCCGTCGCGGACCCGCCGCTGTAACCGAGGACGAATCTCGCAGATTGCCACTGTTTGTTTGCAAATGGGAAGGCGCGTGAATTCGGTTGATCCGGGAGCCAGAACATCTGATTCTGACCCTACTAAACTAAACCTTCGCGGCCTGAGGTGAGTTAAGCCGAACTTTGTGCTTTCCTCCTCCCTCATTTCGCTGGAACGAGGAAATTCCGGTGATACCATCTATATTCGGTTCATTTTTTTTCAGCAACACCCTTCGTAGAAAAAAAAATCATAAATTTTTAGGTCTTGGTATTACCCAGACGATTTTATTCGTGATCGTCTTCTTTACCTCCTCGTCTCTCCTTTGGGCCGACAACACAAAAGTAAACTCCTCAAGGCGAATCATTTCCACGTCACCTTCCATCACTGAAACTCTTTTCGAGCTAGGATTAAAGGATCGAGTGATTGCCGTAACCGATTTCTGCAAATATCCAGAAGAAGCCTGTCAGCTCCCAAGCATTGGCGGCATGCTCAATCCCAATATGGAAACAGTGGTTTCCTTAACTCCTGATTTGATCATTCATCAATCAGGGAATCAACGACTTCGTAATAACGCTAAAAGTGTAGGAATCAAAACTCTCGATGTGCGTATGGGAAATTTAGAAGAAATTTTTGAGTCCATTAAAAAAATAGGAGTCGCCTTAAATTGTCAAGAACAGGCAAACAAGCTGACTTTAAAGCTAACTACAGGAATTGCTTTTTATCAGGAGCGACTAAAAGGTTTGCCCAAAAAAGAGGTGCTATTACTCTTGGGGGATAGCAGTGACCCCGCCCGTGATTTATATGCAGCAGGACCCGGAACTTTTTTAAATGAGCTTTTGAACCTCTCTGGGGGAAAGAATATTATCAGAGATTCGCCAGCTCGATACCCCAAGTTGTCGAAAGAACATATTATTGAAAAGTCACCAGAAATCATAATCGAAGCCGGCCCAAAATCAAACCTGTCGCAAAATGAAATTGACCTTAGAATCCAAGAGTGGAATCGTTTCCCAACCATTGAAGCCGTTAAAAGAAAACAAATTTATTTTATCGGCGCTGATTACATTTTGATACCGGGCCCTCGACTTCTAAAGATCATTGAGCGATTTTCCAAAGCCATACATCCCAACTTATTTATAGACCAAACTAGCATTAAGAAAAAACTCAGCCCATGACTCAAGAGTTGATGGCGGCAGAAAATATTTCATTCACCTATGAAACCTCGCTGGTATTGAAAGACCTTTCCGTTTCGATTCAGGAGAAAGATTTTATAGGACTGATTGGCCCCAACGGGTCTGGGAAATCCACTCTCTTAAAAATCATGGGAGGAATCTTAAAAACAGATTCTGGTTCTATTCAATTTAAAAAGTCCCCTGTATCAAAAATAAAAAAAAAGTTATTCGCTCAGTCTGTCTCGTGGATTCCTCAAGATCATCCTATGGTTTTCCCTTTCAAAGTTTCTGAAATTGTAATGATGGGTCGACACCCTTATCTTTCGGCCTTAGCATTTGAAAGTGAGGAGGACTTCGAAATAGCCCAGCACGCTATGAAAACCACAATGACCTCTCAGTTTGCGGATAGATACTTTAATGAAATAAGCGGCGGAGAAAAACAACGTGTCATGATAGCCAGTGCGTTGGCGCAGAATCCGGAAATGATGCTCCTCGATGAACCGA
>JAJDBA010000348.1 GCA_029261675.1 Nitrospinaceae bacterium | reverse complement strand
GGGTAACCAGTTCTCCGTCAATATTATTAATGATCTGGCATTGTTTTCTTAAAACCGGATCAAGACAATTTTTAATGGGTAGTAATGCCATTATAAAAAATTTTAGATAAGTTTATAAAGTTAAGTTGTGTACTCAGCGTTTATTTTTACATAATCGTAAGACAGATCGCAGGTTAAAACTTCTTCCCACTCTTTGCCACATTTTAAATCAATGGTTATATCGATTTCATGTTGTTTCATGGCTTTGACCAACTTTTGCGGTGGAATATTTGTCGGGTTGCCATTTTTTAAAAGCCGATTTTTATTTAAAGAAATATCAACCTTGTTAGGATCAAAGGCTGTCCCTGCATTTCCCACGGCACAAAAAATACGCCCCCAGTTTGGGTCCTCTCCAAATAATGCCGTTTTGACAAGAGAGGATGTTGCGACAGAATTCGCAATGAGATAAGCCTGCTTGCGTGTTTTTCCTCCTTCAACTCGAACCGTGACGAACTTGGTCGCGCCTTCTCCATCGAGAACAATTTTAGATGCCAGGTTTTTACATAGTTTGGTCAAGGCTTTTACGAATTCTCGATAGCCTGGCGTTCCAGGTTTAATCGCAGAGTTTTTCGCCTTGCCATTAGCCAATATGGCAACACAGTCGTTGGTACTGTTGTCCCCATCAACGGTGATACGATTGAAGGAGCGGTCTGCCGCTTCTATCAAAGCCATTTTAAGAGTTTTTGAATCGATGACCGCATCGGTAAACACAAACCCGAGCATGGTGGCCATATTAGGATGGACCATTCCAGATCCTTTGGTGATCCCTCCAATGACGATGCGTTTTCCTTTAAAGGAGTAACTTATCCGGTCTGATTTGGAGACTAGATCGGTGGTCATGATGGCTTCAGATGCATCGGTCCAGTTTTTTGTTTTCCCACCTAATTCTGTAACCAGTTTTGGGGTGGCTTTTATAATTTTTTCAGAAGGAAGCGGCACGCCAATAATTCCGGTGGATGCTATGAAAACTTCTTTTTGTGGAATGCCAAGCTCTTCCGCTAGTTTTTTAGTGATCGCATCGCAATCATCGTATCCTTTTGGACCGGTCACTGTATTGGCATTTCCACTGTTAACGATGACAGCGCGACAATAACCTGATTTAGAAAGTGCGCGTCGGCTCCAGGTAACACCAGGAGATACCACTCGATTTTTAGTGAATACAGCCGCAGCATTGGCGGGAACTTCCGACACAATGAGTGCCAGGTCTTTAATCTTTTTGTTTTTTATTCCGCAGTCCAGTCCGGCAGCTTTGAATCCCGGAACGGCAGGATTGCGGTTTTTTAATATTTTCATGTTTCTCTATGGGAAAATTGCGGGTGATTGAAGTGAAATTTTTTCTTCAAATCCCAGCATGATGTTCATATTTTGAATAGCTTGTCCTGAAGCCCCTTTGACAAGGTTGTCCAAAGCGCTGGTGATGACGAGTCGATCTACTCGAGTATCCACCTTGATCCCAATGTCGCAAAAGTTGGAGCCAGCTACAGAGTGAGTGTTGGCAAACCGGTCTTTGCTCAGGACGCGAACGAAAAATTCATCGTTATAAAATTTTTGATAATGTTCGATCAGATCATCATCACTTAATTTTTTTTTCAGATCGATATAAACCGTGCTCAGCATTCCGCGGCTCATAGGTATGAGATGCGGAGAAAAACTAATTTTAATAGGGTTGCCCGCCAGGCCGGAAAGCTCCTGTTCCATTTCGGGGGTGTGACGGTGACCTGCCAAACCATATGGGCTTACCCCTTCGTTGGCTTCCGAAAACTGGCTGGCCATGGAAGGTTTGCGTCCCGCCCCAGAAACTCCTGATTTGCTATCAGAAATAATGCTATCCAAATTAACCCAATCGGTTTTCATCAAGGGAGCTAAAGCCAGGATAACACTCGTGGGATAACAACCCGGGTTGGCAACTGCCTGCGCACCTTTTATTTTTTCGCGATGCAGTTCGGGAAGACCGTATACGATTTTTGACAACAGTTCGGGATGTGTGTGAGTCAACGAGTACCATTCCGGATAAGCATCAGCATCTTGCAATCGATAGTCAGCGCTTAGGTCAATGACCTTGCAGTCGGATTCAATTAGTTGCGGTAGCTTATCCATCGCGGTGGTGTGGGGCAACGCCAGGAAAACCACATCGCAGGCTTTTAAAGTTTCACTATCGAAAGGTTGCAATTCAATGTCGATGATTCCATTCAATGATGGAAAAACATCGGCGACTGATTTTCCTTTATATGTCTCGGAAGTCAAAACGGTCAACTCGACTTCGGGATGATTCACCAAAAGGCGTATCAACTCGAGTCCGGTATATCCACTGGCTCCGGCGATGCCGACTTTTATCATAATAAAAGACTCCTACGGATTTTGCTTCACTTCTACAAGTGAGCCTCCGTGCCTAATCACGTTTTTAAATTTTACTTGATTGTTGGGAAAAAGAGGTGCCTTTTTCCCGAAAAGCTTTGCCAGACGGCAAAGCCCATACACGAATTGGTAGAGGAATTGCCGTTTATCTCTTGGAAAACTGGAACTTTTTACGTGCGCCAGGTTGTCCGTATTTCTTTCTTTCAACAGCTCTGGAATCTCGAGTGAGGAATCCTGCTTTTTTGAGAGGTGCTCGCAAATCGGCGTTGGTTAAAATAAGAGCTCGGGAAATTCCCAGACGTAAAGCACCAGACTGACCCGAAAGCCCGCCTCCTTTAACCGTTGCTTTGATATCGACCGACTCAAGAGTTTCAGTTGTGATCAAAGGATGCTTGATAATACATTCTAGGCTCTCGCGGCAAAAATACTCTTTCAAGGATTTGTTATTAACCGTGATTTTGCCATTGCCAGCTTGAACCCATACTTTTGCTATGGATTCTTTTCGTTTTCCTGTTGCATAAAATCGTTCGATGGTGCCGTCCATAATATTTTTTACTCTCCGTCTTTTTCTTTAGGGGAATTAAATAGCTACGGTTTCGGGATTCTGTCCCCCGTGAGGATGCTGATCCGTGTCGTATATTCGGTAATTATTGTTCAAGGTTCGGCCCAATCTGTTTTTGGGCAACATTCCGCGAATGGCTTTTTGCAAGAGGTCCGAAGGCTTCTTGTCCAAAACTTCTTTAGCTGTAATGGATTTGATCCCTCCTGGCCAACCGGTATGGTGGTAATAGATTTTGTCGTCCCATTTTTTTCCGGTTAACTTAACCTTGGATGCATTAATGATAATGACATTATCCCCAGTATCTGTATGTGGGGTAAAAGTAGGTTTTGTTTTTCCGCGAATGATCGATGCTGCCTTGCTGGCGATGCGTCCGACGGCTTTATCCGTTGCGTCAATGATCACCCATTTTTTCTCGATTTCGCCAGGTTTTGCAAAAAAAGTTGTCTTCATTATTTCCGGTTCTGTTTGATATTAAATTTTGTATGTCGTAAACCGGCTATATTAAAAGAGATTTGCAGCATTGTCAATGAGTTTTGTTCGATACTTCTACATGAGGGGTTTTGCTTTATGTCTTAAAATGGGTTAATTTAGTTTTCTTTTAGAATTTTTGCGGATATCAGCTAACTATATGGAAAATATGGGAAAAGTTACGGAAATGGAAGAATCCTCTGTGTCACCGGATGGAGTGCCTGTAAATGAGGATATGTTGTATCGTTCTATCGAAAGGTCACAGGAATATCTACTGTCTCGTCAGAATGAAAAGGGCTATTGGGTGGATGA
The DNA here is from genome assembly GCA_029261675.1 of Nitrospinaceae bacterium. Lineage (GTDB taxonomy): Bacteria > Nitrospinota > Nitrospinia > Nitrospinales > VA-1 > UBA8687. The sequence continues at coordinate 25,686 of JAJDBA010000348.1, read as the reverse complement.
GTTGGAAGCCAATGTAACCATTTCTGCAGAATTGATTTTTTTCATGCATTTCACAGATCGAGTGGATGGTGAACGCCAGCAAAAGATAGTCAATTATCTGCTTTATATGCAACGCGAGGATGGTAGCTGGCCGCTTTTTCATGGTGGGCTGTGCGACATCAACTCGACGGTTGAATCTTATATGGCACTCAAAATGGCAGGGGTGCCAGCGGACCGAGAAGAAATGGTGCGCGCCAGAAATGCGATCCATAAAAACGGCGGCATAAAAAAGACTCGCGTTTTCACAAAAATTTTTCTCGCCATGTTCGGGCAGGTATCCTGGGATGTTTGCCCCGCCATCCCTGCGGAAATAATTTTATTACCGAATGGGTTCTTTTTTAACATCTACGAGATTTCCAGTTGGTCGCGTGGCACCGTGGTGCCGCTTTCTGTAGTGCGTTCTCTGGAGCCGGTGCATTCTTTACCTGCTGGTCGGGATGTTCAGGAACTGTTCACGGAAAACGACAACGATCTCGATTTTAAACCCAGTGGCCTACCATTCACGAGTTGGAGTAACACGTTTATTTACCTCGACCGAATTATCAAACTTATTGGTAAGTTCCCTTGGAAGCCTTATCGTAAAGCAGCTTTGCGTGCAGTAGAAAAATGGACGCTGGAACATCAGGAAGATGAAGGCGACTGGGCTGGAATTCAACCTGCCATGCTCAACTCCCTGTTAGCATTGCATTTGATGGGCTACCCCAAAGATCATCCCGCGTGTGTCAAAGGGATGGAAGCTGTTGATCGCTTTCTTCTAGAAAAAGAGGATCGGCTATGGATGCAAGCCTGTGTTTCTCCGCTGTGGGATACGGCGATTTGTTTGAACGCATTGATGGATTCGGGAGTGCCAACGGATCACCCAGCACTCATAAAATCTGCGGAATGGATTCTCTCTAAACAAGTGGTCAAGCGTGGTGACTGGCAGATTAAAAAACCACATGCTGAACCGGGGGGCTGGGCGTTTGAGTTTTATAACGAGTTGTATCCTGATACGGATGACACTGCAGAAATTTTGTTGGCTCTGAATCGGATAGATGTTCCCGACATACGCTGGAAGCTGAATGAATGCCAAAGAGCCTTGAGCTGGTTGCTCAACATGCAAAGTAAAAATGGCGGATGGGGGGCTTTTGATGTCGACAATGATAAAGAAGTTTTAAACGAAATTCCTTTCGCTGACCATAAGGCCTTGCTCGACCCACCTACTATCGATGTGTCCAGTCGTATTTTATGGATGCTGTCGCAATGGGGATTCAAAAGAGAGCATCCACAAGTCGCACGCGCCTTAAAGTTTGTCAAGGAAGAGCAGGAACTTGATGGTTGTTGGTTTGGTCGTTGGGGAGTGAATTATATTTATGGAACGTTTTTGGCTATGACTGGATTGTCGGCGATGGGTGAGGACATGAGTCAACCTTTCAGCCGTAAAGCCATTCAATGGTTGGGGGCACATCAGAATGAAGATGGGGGTTGGGGTGAAACCTGTCAGAACTATGAAGAGCCCAGCTTGCGCGGACGCGGTTCAAGCACGGCCTCACAAACGGCGTGGGCATTACTAGCATTGGTTGCAGGTGGAGAAGCTAGAGGAGATGCTGCAAAACGCGGAGTAGAATTTTTACTGCGCAATCAGAACGATCAGGGAACCTGGTCGGAAGATGAATTTACCGGGACAGGATTTCCCGTGCATTTCTTCATCAAGTACCACATGTACCAGCACTTTTTCCCTTTGATGGCACTCGCCCGTTACCGCCGGGCTATTGACCTTCCTTAATGATGTCTCAACATTTCAACCGCAAACTTGGTTCGAGTTAAAGGTTCGGATGCGGATGCGATCACTTCTCCACTCATGACATCGGTCAAAGTGAGATGGACATCCAGATTGGTTCCAAGGTCGGTGATCCTTCCGGTAATGATGGCCTGCGAGTTGAGGGCTTTCCCCAAATTTCGTAACTCATTTTTATTGTAATGAAACGAAGGCTGAAGCTTTAAGCCATCTAATACTGATTTCACCTCGCCTTTTTGTGCCACTCGAAATTGCTTATCACGAAAGAAATATTTTTTGGTGATAGCCTCAACAATTCTTGTAGAAATATATTCGCCGAGAATAGGAGTTTTGTTCTCCTCATCGACAAGATCAAAGACTGTTACTTTGTTAATTTCATATTCAGCAACATCTTCTGTAAGAGATTGCACTAGATCTTCAGTCTTCCCCATATAATATTTGGAGTCGGTTTGGGTTCGGAAAACTTTGCTCCAGAACGTCGAAGGGCCCATTTTCACTTCGCAACCAGAAAAGAGGAAGATAGTAATTAGTAAATAAAGCAGTTTTTTTAATTTCATAGTATACAAACCTTTGATATTCTTTAATTTATAGTTCTCTTAACGACAGAAGCTGGTTATTACTCAAGGGGTTTTGCAAGTCATATGCCTTGTAGGGTTATTTATGGGTCAATATCAAAAAATCAATAGAACCCATTTAAATATAGTAGTTTATATTGTTATGCTTTTTTGATAGTTTAATAATCTGACTTATATTTATTATTAAAAGCGTCGATTTTTTGTCGAACTCAGCCATTTTGACGGCAGATTTGGTAGAAACTCTGTCATTTTCATTTTCATGCAAGAGGCAAAAATTTAGTGTATAAAGATGGTCTATTTCCCAAAATTAATGAGAGATCAAAATGTTTAAAATAAGGTGTTTACAAATTATTTTATGTGCTGTGCTGACAGGAACTTTTGCCTCAGGGTGTTCTGCGGAACCTGTTGATGAAGCCCCGTTGCAAATGCCATTTAAAGAAAATACTTGGGTACGCAAAGAGACGTTGACGAGATCTAGTGCGGAGATCTCTGAAACTTCAAATAAAACTTTGCCTGCTCTTCCGGTTGATGCGTCACTGGCTAAAAAGCTTAAAACTATATCGACTTTAGCCCCTGAAGTGAAAAGCGAACAGGGTTGTCTTGATCAGGCCAACGAGCTGGATAGAAGACGAACTGCTGTTCAAGAGCGCGGTGGAGTTTGGCATATTTTTGAAAGTGTTAAGGAGATTAGGGAGTATACAAATTATGGTATGCAACTCGACAGTCAGATGAATCGACTCGTGCATTCTCTGAAACATCTTTGCCGGGCAACTAAAGGGATGCCGTTGAACGGTTGGGGAAGGGAAAAAGTAGAACAGTTGCAAAAGCTTGGCAAAGAAAAAATGCGAGAAAAATATCTAGCGCTCGGCGATGCTGCGGGTGATATTGATTTATGGATAGAATATGCAGAACATGCAATTGAAAGTAAGAAACGAAATATTTCCTTTTCGGAAGTAAGAGAGTCCATTTCACGTTCGGAAAACATGGTCGCTTTGTATGAAGATCTTTCGTTGCGAAAAGTCGATGAAATGAGTAAAAATTCTTATTATTCAGATGCGTCCACTTTGTTGAGTGCGATCAACGATAGTTTTAAGTCCGATCCGAACATCGCTATGGCCATTGAGGACGAAAACCTCCTTTCTCATACCGACCTCGAAGCAGACTCAGCGTGACGCTAACGGGTCGCCCCTGACAGGCAGACAATGCCAGGTTGGTAAGCTTTATTCCGATGTAGTGTGCGGCACCACGCCGCACACTATTGACGAGAGTTGAAATTATCGCTTTATAATTTTGATCCGCAAATGCCAGCCATCCCAGCCAGTGCTGGCAAAAAAATTAAGTTCCTCAAGGTTCGGAAATATCGTATTATTTAGACATCTAACCACCCAGCCTCGACCATGAAATTAGCTATCATCAGCGGTACCACCGCACCCGGGGGAGGCCCCAGACATATATACAGCTTGTTGGAAAAAATGGACCGTAAGGAATGGGATATTATAGTTTGTACCCACAACGACGGTTCCTATTGGAATAAATTGATCGCCTTAGGAATTACTCCTTATGATTTGGTCTTAAGGAAACTGTCTTTGTCTACTTTCTTCAAATTGTTTAAAATTTTTCGGAGAGAGAAACCGGATTTGATTCATACCCATGGAAAAGGTCCCGGTCTTTATGGCAGACTGCTCGGTTGGATGCTGGGAATTCCGGTGGTGCATACTTTTCACGGTTTTCAGCACAAACTTCTTCCTGCTATCCAAAGATGGTTTTATCTGTTTGTAGAAAATGTGCTGACATTGTTGACCCGACACCACATTTTTGTTGGCAACGGAGAAAAAAATAAAGCAAAAGTTTTAATGTTTCTGAATGATTCGAACTCCAGTGTTGTTAACAATGGTATTGATCTGGAATCCATCCAAGCATTGCCGGCGGCAGAAGAGGTGATCGCTTCATTGAAGTTGGGACCTCGTGAAAGTATAAAAATTTTCGGTACGCTCTCAAGAGTTTCACCGGAAAAAGGACTGGACACATTGTTGCAAGGATTTTCAGAGGCAATAAAAGTGGCTCCTTATATTCGATTGTTAATTATTGGCGACTGCCCTGATGAACATGAAAAATATATTAAAACGATAAAGCAATATATCCGCGATAATGGATTAGATGATGTGGTAAAAATTTTAGGGGCTCGGGAAGATGCGCTTGAGATATTAAAAAGTATAGATTTTTATATTTCCCCTTCTCGGAGTGAGGGTCTTCCTTATAATTTGTTGGAGGCTTTGGCAGTCGGGAAACCGGTGGTGGCAACGGATATTCCTGGTAATAACGATATCATTAGAAAGTCTGCCGAAGGGATACTGGTTCCTGTTAATCTTGCAAAAACCCTTGCTCATGGTATTTTGACTTTATTGGAGCTTGGCCCAGAGGAGCGGAAAGCGTTGCAGCAAAATGGTGAGGCGAGAATTCGAGACCAGTTCTCTTTGGGTCTTATGACTGAGAAAACGTTCTCAATTTATAAAAAGGTGTTGGAAGGGGCGAGCTAAGCCAGATAACTTATTCTATTTGTCGGTGGATGCTAATAGGCTTGCATTGAAAAAAGCGAATATTTTTTCAAGTTTCTCCAGAAATTCTTTTTCGTCCAGGGGGTGGATTCTAAAAGAAGCGGCACCTGCATGACCGCCGCCGCCCATATAAAGATCACCGAATAATTCTTTTAATTTATCTTCTGCAGTACGCAGGTCAATTCCAGAAAATTTGACTGCTCGTCGAAGCTTGATGAAAAAGCAGTTCTCCCCTTCGGCATTTTGACCTTCAAAAACGACCATGCCGGCACAACCTGATTTCTCGGGAACTGAATTCATTAGAAAGTTTTGAATGTCTGCGAACCAGTCCGAATCGAACGGTTTACAGGTATCAGCTACATCTTCTTGAGTGGAGTGGAATAGATTTAAGAAACCAATCTGACCTTTTAATACGGCGCGGTCATTCAAAAGGTTGAAGCAGGCTTCTTGCTCATCGGTCAACCGATTGAGGTATTCCAAAATCTGTTGGGGATCGCCAAATTTCAAGTCTTTGCGGTCTATGTTTCTTTTTTCATCCGATTCTCTCCAACGCGTTATATTCTGCAGACGTTCTTTAAGCATGTCCATCCAGTAGTCGTAATCTTCTTTAAAGGGGATAACCTTACCGCCAACAGTGTCACCCAGCATGCCGGTTATTAAACCCAGAATAATATTGCGTTGATCGAAAGGATTGGGCCCTTCGTGATATTTTTCATGATACGTTAAAAGAATTTTTCCAATAATTTCGGTATTAGCGTTGGCTTTGCGGAATAATTTGATGCCGTAATCGGTTAGCTCTTCGCTGTCTGCACCGAAATGATGATCGATCTCAATTACTTTGGGTTTGTTGGATAAAATATTTTTTGCAATAAAAGAGTAGTGAGGAACCAGCTTTGTATTTGCGGTGTCGCAAAAAATAACGGTTTCCACCTCATTCTTAACAGCTAGAATCTGTTCTTTATTCCGTAAAATTTTGATCGAGTTGTATTCGATAATTTTCTCGAAAAAGTCGAGATTATCACCCAGGTTCTCAGGCAGGATCAAAAAAACCTTTTTATCAAGCTGATGAAGGTAAAGTGAAAGAGATAACATCGACCCTACTGAATCGGGGTCAATGTCTCCACTGAACAAAAAACTCTCGCTGGTGTTAATTATATCCAGCGCATTTTTAAGATTTTCTCTCCAAACGCTTCCGTCAAGAGGTTTTTTCTCGTTCATATAGTTTATATATTTACACTTTTTTGGGGAATAATTAGCTTTATATTATATCCTTTATCGGGATTTTGACAAATAAATTTAATACTTTCAATGGGAAAGGGGATGTTGGGGGTGGGAATGAAATGGATGGGTTGAAGTAATTCTATCTACTTGGAAAACCCAGGGTCATCATCGAAGACATTGTTGTAATCACCTTCAGAGGCATCGTCTGGGCCGGGGCGACACCAGTCGAAATCATCGCTATCGTCATCATCTGAATCTTGGGCTTCAATGAATGATTGAAGGTCGCTGACATAGAGGTCTAATTCCAGAGGGCTGAAATCTTTACTGCCACACTGGCATTCCGATTCCCCAATTGCAAACTCGGTCTCTTTTTTAAGCACAAAGGCCATGCCGCAAATATCGCAGCTATGGCCTGTATGAGATTCGACCAAGTCTGGTCCCAATAGAGGGTCCCGGCATTGATTACATATAGCGGGAACCCCAGAGACCATATCGGCTAAAAGATTTTCAATGCCGCAAGCTGGGCACTCGATCAATAAAGATTTTTCAACAGACATGGAATTTAGGAGTCAGAACCTTCTGGAAACATTTTTGACATATCGCCCATTTTTTCCATAGCTTCTTCTTTAGACATTTTGGTGATGTCGATTCCCATCTCAGCGAGAGCACCAGAGAATGGACATTTGCTGGCACCACTTTTTGGTTCTTCGCCTTCAGCCTGTGCAGCGGGCTTCTCCGTCTCAATTTCACCGGCTTCTGCCATGATGATCCAATGCATTGATTCGATCGTCTGCTGTTTCTCGGTGGTTAGCTTTTGCAAGGTTTCCTTGGTTTCCGGATGAGTTACCATTGCAGCGGCTTCTTGATATTTTTCTAAGGCTTTCTTTTCAAATTCAACAGCTTCTTTCAATGCTGCGGCGGAGTTGGACATTGTCATGTCTCCTGACAAATAAGGGTAATTAAATAGAATCTGGAATGGTAAAATATACCAAATACGGTATCCAAATAGCAAGTCGACCTTTTATAACTTACTTAGATGATTTGTTAAAAAAGAAGAAACTATCTCTGGAGCAATAGTTTTTTACTGATTTTAGCACATTAGCTGTTGGTAATCTTTCAATCGTTTCCCTTTTTCATCTCGAAAACGGTTCTCTGTGATTTTCATTTCCTGCATTCTGTCCAAACGAAAATTCCTAAAATCGTTGCGCATTTCGCACCACCCTAGAAGCAGCCATACAGGGCCAAAGAATGCGAGGCATAACGGCCGTACCTGTCTATTGGATTTTTTGCCATCTTCTCTTTTATAACTGAATTCTACGAAGTTCTTACTTCGTATGGCTCGGCGCAGTCCTGTGAAGTCTATTGTGACCAGAGGCTTTGCCTGTGACGGTAGGGAAAATAGAAAAGTTTCGGCAATTTCTCCCTGCAAACTTTCTGGAAGTACGCCGGTGATTTTATCGATGGCCTGATGGGCAGCTTGACTGAGCCCTTTATCTCCCCAGCTTTCGACCATTTGCGCACCCAGCATTAACGCATCTAATTCTTCGATATCAAACATCAATGGACGAACTATATAATCTCGGTCGAGCATATAGCCCACTCCTGCTTCTCCAATGATCGGGACGCCTGATGCTCCCAAATCAGCAATATCACGGTAGACGGTGCGAGTGCTGACTTCCAGTGTATCTGCAAGTGATTGCGCTGTAACCACGCTTCTTCTTGCTTTAAGGTGTTCAACAATACGAAATAGTCGGTCTGCTCTACGCATCCCATCTCCTTTTTTGTTTTTATTATACAATGCTGCCACACTACTGACAATATGCTGTCAGCAGTGTGGCTCATAATGTTATGAAAGTTCGTAATTGAAGCGGACGTAACCTAACTTTGGAGATTTTTTATGAGCACGATCCCTGATGGATTCACTTCCGTAACACCGTTTATCACTTTTGATGACACCACAAAGGCTGTTGAGTTTTATAAAAAAGCTTTGGGTGCGGTAGAAAAGTTGACCTTTCCAGCTCCGGACGGAACATTGATGTATGCGGAAATTGAGGTAGGAACAGCACGGTTAATGATGGGTATGCCTTGTCCTGAAACGGGATCAGAGTCAACAATGCCTGTTAAAGGTTTGGGTGGTTCCCCCATCTCTTTTTATGTTTATGTGGAAAATGTGGAATCCGCGTTTAAGAAAGCAAAAGATGCGGGTATGAAAGAAAAAAAAGATATTGCAGATATGTTTTGGGGGGATCGCATGGGAACGCTCACCGATCCGTTTGATATTGAATGGACGATAGCTCAACATATGCGCGATGTTGCACCTGAAGAAATGCAAGAAGCTATGAAAAAAATGTGCGCTTGAATGCTACGAGAGCAGGCGGGAAAATCCCGCCTGTTTTTACAATATGAGTAAGTAAGGAGGGTTTAAAATGGGAAACATAAATAACAGTATCAATTATATTGAACTCCCTATGGTAAAAAACGCCGAAACTAAAAAATTCTATCATGAGGCGTTTGGGTGGGAGTTTACAGATTGGGGACCCGACTACATCAGTTTTTCCGGGGCAAATATTGATGGCGGATTTAATGGAATGGGAGATGCGCAAATATCCAATCCCGGTATCCTGGTTGTTCTTTATGCAAGCGACCTTGATAAAAAACTAGAAGAAGTGACTCAAGCAGGAGCAAAAATTATAAAACCAATCTATGAATTTCCAGGTGGGAGAAGGTTTCATTTTGTGGACCCAAATGGAAACGAGTTGGCAATATGGTCAGAATAAATGAGGTTTATTAAATGATTAAACGATGCGCATGGGTGGAGCATAATTCCAAACCCTTGGATATAAAGTACCACGATGAAGAGTGGGGTGTTCCTGTTCACGATGATAAAACATTATTCGAGTTTCTTATTTTAGAGGGGGCGCAGGCAGGTCTTAGCTGGACTACGATTCTAAATAAGCGCGAGAACTACCGCAAAGCTTATAATAAATTCGACCCCAACAAAGTTGCAAAATTTGATGACGCCAAACAACAGAAACTACTGCAAGACCCAGGTATTGTGCGTAATCGTTTGAAGGTAGCCGCTTCGGTCACCAATGCCAGAGCATTTCTAGAAGTGCAAAAAGAATTTGGTAGCTTCGATAAATATATCTGGGGCTTTATAGACGGTAAACCTCTGAAAAATAAATGGAAATCGGTGGATCAAGTGCCAGCGAATACAAAAGAATCCGATGCAATGAGCAAAGACTTAAAAAAACGCGGATTCAAATTTGTAGGCTCAACCATCTGCTACGCCTTCATGCAAGCCACGGGTATGGTAAACGACCACACCACAGATTGTTTCCGATACAAAGCTACGCCATGAGGGGGTTTGGGATTTTTATTTGAAAAGGGTGGGAAAAAGTGTAGACTTCGGCCTTCGATCGTTCCCGATTTCAGAATCTGTAAATTTAAGGCAAGGTGGACTTTATGAGTGATGCTGACCAAAAAAAAGATATTCCCGATGCTTCTGAGAAGAAAAAGGAAGAGCCTGGGTTGATGGAATCTTATGGGTCTTTTCCTGTATGGTCTTTAAAGTTGATTGATGCGTTGACCCCGGAATTTCTGATTTCCAAGGGACCCGTTGAGAAGAAAAAACTTCCCCAGTAACAACTATACTTCCAGAAAAAAATGAAACCCATACAAAGGGCATTGATAAGTGTGTCGGACAAGACAGGTGTCCTTGAATTCGCCAAGGAACTGCATAATTCTGGAATAGAAATCCTTTCGACGGGAGGCACCGCAGAGCTTTTGCGAAAAGGTGGCTTGCCTGTGATTCAGGTGTCGGACTACACGGGCTTCCCGGAAATGATGGATGGCAGAATCAAAACTCTGCACCCCCGGGTACACGGCGGAATTTTGGGACGCAGAGATGTCCCTGAGCATATGCAGGCCATGGAAGACCACGGTATTCGCCCGATTGATCTTGTGGTGATAAATCTTTACCCGTTTGAAGAAACCATAGCAAAGGAAGGCTGTACTTTAGAGGAAGCCATCGAGAATATAGATATTGGCGGCCCTGCCATGGTTCGTTCTTCAGCAAAAAATTGCAATGATGTTACCATTATTGTCGACCCAAAAGAATATGAACTGGTGCTTGAAGAAATGAAAGCAGGTTCCGTTTCTCTGGAAACCCGTCGCCGATTGAGTCGCGATGCGTTTGCCCATACTGCTCGATACGATTCATTGATCGCTACTTTTTTGTCTGGTCAATGGGAAGAGGGCTTCCCGCCTTCTTTAAACCAACCTTACACAAAAGTTCAAGATTTGCGCTATGGGGAAAATCCTCACCAGTCGGCCGCATTGTATAGAGAGAGCCATCCACTACCGTCTGATATTGTATCGGCCGAGCAGTTGCAGGGCAAAGAATTGTCTTTCAATAACTTTATTGATTTAAACGCAGCTTGGGAACTGGTTCGGGAGATGGATTCGGGAGCGGTTGTTATTATTAAGCATACCAACCCTTGCGGAGTTGCATTGGGGGAGGACCAGTTAAAAACTTTTATTTTGGCAAGAGAGGTGGACCCGACTTCAGCATTTGGAGGTATTTTAGGGTTCAACCAACCTGTCACCGTTAAGACGGCAGAAGAGATCCTGAAAAATTTTGTGGAGGCTGTGGTAGCACCTGGTTTTGACCCAGAGACAATAAAACTGTTTTCTGCAAAGAAAAATATTCGTCTAATGCAGATGCCGGGTGAGACATTGAACGTAAAAGACCAGCGATTCGACCTGAAAAAAATTGGCGGCGGACTATTGGTCCAGAGTCAGGACTCTTTAAACTATGTTGAAGATCAGTTGAAAATTGCCAGTGATCGAGAACCCGATGCTCGAGAAATGGAAGATATGAAGTTTGCTTGGCTGGTGGCAAAACACGTAAAATCCAATGCTATCATTTATGCAAAAGATAAAGAGATTCTAGGAATCGGCGCGGGCCAAATGAGTAGGGTTGACTCTGCTCGGGTCGCAGTCGAAAAAGCTCGCAAATCACTTTCTGGCGCGGTCATGGCTTCCGATGCATTTTTCCCCTTCCGGGATTCTGTCGATGAAGCTGCAAAGAATGGGATTTCAGCTATTATTTCTCCAGGTGGTTCCATTCGAGATGAAGAAGTTTTGCAGGCCGCAAATGAGCACAATATTGCCATGGTTTTTACTGGCACCCGCCATTTCAAGCATTAACCCAAAGTATTCCCCATTTTAGCTCTACCCACCCCCGTAGGTTAAGTGCATCAATTTCATTTTATTGACAATAGGGAACAAAATTAATACAATATATTCGAATCCCGATACATGTTTTTTTCCGTAACCTTCACAAATTGGAGGAGATATGGGCCACTTGTCTGGAAAATTAGATATTTTGTATGCCGAAGATGATGGGGAGGATTTTTCCTTGTTTCTTGATGCTGTTCAAGAAAATGGTTTTTCGTTTAATATCCAACGCGTAAATGATGGTCAAGAACTGGTAGATTTTTTTTCGGAAGAAACTTCGAAGTTACCCAAACTTATAATTTCAGATTTGAACATGCCGAAGAAAAACGGTCTCGAAGCCGTCCGCGAGATTCGCAGAAAATCGTTACTTTCTAATATCCCAATAATTATTTTTTCAGATAGTAAGTGTCCTGAAGAAGTCCAGCTAAGCTATGATTTAGGGGTAAATAGTTTTATTCAAAAGCCGTTAAGCTATAAAGAGCACTTGCAGTGCATTAAGAACATTCACAATTTCTGGTTCCAGACTGCCCGGTTACCTTGATCTTTATTAAATGAATAAAACCATAAAAAAATTAATTAAACTTAGTATTTTTGGAGCTTTAATTTTTGGTGGATGGCAGGCTAACCTGAAGTGGGAAGAGTTTAAACCTGTTTTGGCAGAGCTTGAAGAAAAAGACCCTGAAAAATATGCAAAGATGGTGGAAGAAGCTCAATCCTTCCACATTAATGAAATGAGAAAACTGTATCGCGAACTCGATAGGATGACCTTTGCTGAAGTGATTGACCTTCGCTACAGCAAGTTCCTGGAAAAAAGAAAAACGGATAAAAAATACAGAGAAAATTCTTACGATGAAGAACTTCAAACGAGAGAAAAGGAAAGAAAAAGCAAACTTGAAGAAAACCGCTCCAAAATCGAAGAGTTAAAAAATCTTCATCTGAAAAAAACTATCAAAGTAAGGTTCGGTCAATGGGAGAAAATTCAGCCTTGGCAGCAAAGACTTATTTTACAGGAACAATGTATCAAATATTTTAAAAGGCAAATAGAAGATAACCAAACCCAGAGAAATGGATTAAAAACTTCCAAGGTAACCACTCTGGTATCCCGTGTGGGACAGGAACCTTTGGCGATTGAAAATCTTTGTGAGGGCCTGGTGCCGATGACATCTGACCCGCAAGTAATTCAAAGTTCAATTTTAAGTTTAAAAGAATCTATGAACTTTTTTTATTTCTCGCAGCTGCTGGAGGAAACAGGTATCCCCAGAGCCGTTGTTTTCCCCTTTAAAGATGAGTTGGAAGGAATGTCTCGAGATTATAATGACTCTTAAATAAGTGCAGCCATGGTTTTGGAGAGCATCTATAAATAACTTTCGGGACAGTATCTCATATGTCTTAAATCATTATTCCGTGCTCAGTATTAATCAACCATTTCTATAATCTGGTCAATTTGGTTTTTTAAGCAATACCCGCAATGCATTGATCGTCTTGTTCAGTTTGAGCGATCTTTTTCATAAGCACCCCTCCATGCATTATAAGAACGATACGATCAATACGACTTGATGCTTTTGCATCGGTAATGGTCTTCGAGTCAGCCCTTGGAATGGGTTCCATCACACATGGGAGAATTTCCCGTTTTACCACAGTCACACAGTGCTAACCGTCTTGCTTCGTCTACTACAAATTCTTTTGGGACTTTTCCTGTTGCCTTTGCACTATGAGACCCGTCACAATAGGGTTTATTGGCTGATTCGCCACACATACAGTAATTTTTTATCCCTGGAGTTTCATCGATAAATATTGGACTATTTTCATATGCCATAAGGGTTTCCTTCGTTAAAGATTGGTAAGAGTCTAACGGTACAGATTATTTATTTTTTGTCAATAATTTTAAAATTGGCAATAGCCTTTAATCACTTCCTTCAAATATAACTGAAAAATTATATGAAAATTCTAGTTACTGGCGCAACGGGTTTTGTGGGCAAAACACTACTTCCACTGCTAGTCGAAAAAGGCCACGAGATAATCGTCTTAACCCGCGATATTAAATCAGCTCAGGTACGGCTTCCGGTTGTCTGCAATATAATCGAGTGGGATCCAGCAAAAACTCTAAATCACATAGAAGAAGACATAGACATAGTAATAAACCTTTGTGGAGAAAATGTTGCCGGTGGGCGTTGGACTTCAAAAAGAAAACAAGCAATCTATAATTCGAGAATCCTGGCAACCCGCAGTCTCATCGACTATTTTCGAAAAAATTCCCATCCAATAAAAACTTGGATTTCAGCTTCTGCTATTGGAATTTACGAAAATTCTATTGTTTTAGATGAGTCAGCACCGAGCGGACAAGGGTTTCTTGCTGAAGTCTGCAAAGACTGGGAAGAAGAGACCTTCAAGGCTAGAGACTTAAATATACGCACTATCGCTTTTCGAATAGGAATAGTATTAGGATTTGATGGAGGGGCTATGGAAAAAATGTTGCCTCTGTTCAAACTTGGTTTAGGTGGAAATATCAGCAGTGGCGATCAATGGATGAGTTGGATTCATGTTCGCGACCTAGCAGGATTGATAGTAGAAGCAATCGACAACCCTTCTTTTGAAGGCCCTATTAATGCCGTGGGCCCCAATCCCGTGACCAACCGGGAATTCACATCCACATTGGCCGGGATTCTAAATCGACCTGCTTTCTTCCCCGTCCCCGGTTGGGTGCTTAAGATATTATTGGGAGAAATGTCTCAGTTACTAATCAATAGCCAAAAAATCTCTTCTGAATCAGCTAAAAATTTGGGCTATAAATTTATCTACCCGAAATTAAAAAATGCATTAAAGATCATCTGCGACCAAACTGGGCACACTCTGTTAACTGAACAATGGGTTCCACAACCTTTAGATTCTACATTTTCTTTTTTTACTGACCCACAAAACCTGGAAGCCTTAACACCCAAATTTCTGCAATTTAAAATTCTTAAAGTCACGTCATCCCCCATTCAAGAAGGAACGTTACTTGATTACAGTTTGAAAATAAGGGGAATTCCAATCCGATGGCAAACAAAAATTACAGAATGTATCCCTGGAGTTCGTTTTTCGGACATGCAAAAACGCGGCCCCTATTTTTTCTGGCACCATACGCATGAGTTTTTTGAAAAAAATGGAGGGACCCTTATTCGAGACAAAGTACGTTACAAGCTACCTGGTTGGATCCCCGGAGACATAATAGCGCACTGGCTTGTCAGGAAAGACTTGGAAAAAATATTTCTCTACAGGCGGGAAGTCATAGCAGAACTATTCCACTCTAAAACCGAAAGCTAAATAAAACCACGAATGCAAATCCAATAAAATTTCAGTATTGGATTCAAAAAATAATCTACCAGTGGGTTTTTCAATCCAGTGACTGTAATAATATCCTGATGTAAGCTGACAATTTCCTTATCCATCACTTTTCGGGCAGATTGAATTTTTCTTCTTTTTCTACTTATTTTTATGGATTGCGAGGCAATCTCCCAATAGCTCTTTAACTTCAGAAGAAACCATCCATGGAAAAGAGCATGTACGATTTGTGAAATTTCAACCAGTACGATTGCTGGTGCAATCAAGCATAAAGTCTTGCACTCAAAGTTTTTTAATAAAATATGTAATCTATTTTTTTCAGATCGATAAAATTTAAGCACGCCTTTATTGAAATTATAATGATGGTAGCAAACAGAATCTGGCACCACCATTAGTTTCCATCCCATCATCCTGATTCGCCATGAAAGATCATGATCTTCGTGGTACAAAAATAAATCATCGTCAAATCCACCGACTTTCTCATAGACCTCTCTTGGGAGCATGAATATTCCTCCGCATGCGGACTCTGTCAAGGGCAAGTCAGGATCATCCAACTGATCGATTAAATTTGGGCAGGCAATGCCCGTATAATTTACCAGAATGCCATACGAGTTTATTCTTGCCGCTTCTTTTGAAGTATTTTTTTCTGATGAGGAATAATATAAAATTTTTGGGATCGCAGCTCCTACGGTTGGGGAAGAATCTAACAGTTTTGAAAGCTGACGTAGGCAATCCGGCTGTAACGCCAAGTCGTTGTTCAAAAAAATAAAATAATCTCCCTCAGCATTCTCAAATCCTTTGTTAACTGCAGATCCGAACCCCAGATTTATTTCATTCTCAATTAATTTGACCGAAGGGAATTCTTTTTTGACCAGAGCCTGCGATCCATCTTCTGATCCGTTGTCGACCACAAGAACTTCATAATCTTCACAATCCTGATCCAATAAAGACCGAAGGCACCCGGAAAGCACGTCTTTTCCATTCCAGTTAACAACAATAGCGGAAATTTTTTTCATTTATTGTTTTTCTTCAGAACTTTTTAAAGGGTGGAAGGTTGCCGCAGTACTTGAATTTTCAAATTACAATTTGGTCTTTTCTAACTGGTCTAGTAAAAATTTCGTAGAAAATTCGGCAAGATGCCGATGCCCGGTTTCATTAAAATGACCATCATTGGGAATGAAATTCTTTGATAAAAATTCGTCATCAATTTTCATAAACAGATCAAAGGCATTAAAATGAGCAATGCTCTGCGATTCCAAAAAGTCATCAAACTGTTTTACTGGTAAAACAGGAAAATTTCGGTACTGATGGAGCCCACCAAAATGGATAACCGCAAGCTTCCCTCCATTTAACTCGACTTCCTGTTTGAGCTTCACAAATAGTTTTCGTGTCAACTCCCAGCCTTCCGAGTCAAAGAAAAATAAATCATCAAAAATAGACGCTGTATCTTTGAGATACTTTGGGGAATTTTTATTATCTGGCACCGCTTTGTCAGGCTTGGATATTTTTTTCTCAGAAGAAGGCACCTTCTTCATGTAGTCAGGCAAAAACATCCTTTTGAAATAATGTTCCAGATGGTTATATTTCGTTCGGGTAAACTGATACAAGGCACTATTGTTCCAGAGCCACTTATTAAAGTTTTTACGTTTTGCTTGCAAAACCTTCAACCACCCTACCTCATACTCATCTAAAAGCGGGCTCATGTCTTCGCTTTTGAATTTATCTATATTATTTCCAACATCATTACACCAACAAAAAGCTACTACTGTTAAGTCCGGCTTATATTTTCGGGCTTTAATATGGAACATTTGCGACTGTTGCCAGGTGCCTGTCCCGCCAACACCAAAGTTGATTACTTCAACTCCCGCTTGGGTTTTACTAGATAATTCCTTTTCCCAAACGCCTGCAAACTTTTTATCCGGTGCCGCCGCTTCTGCTGACGTGAATGAGTCGCCCAGCACGGCAATGCGAAACTTTCCAGGGATACGATTTACGGGATACGCTTTACCCAGCAAGCCATCAGCGTTAACTTCGACATGCATCTTTACCTTGTTTTCCGTGAGAAAACCTTTCGTTCCAGGACAGTAGGATCGACCCATAATAGGGTCGTAACAAAGAACACGGTTAGGCGCGAATTCCCAAAAAGTTCTCACACCCAATTCCATTATCCCAAGAAAGAGCAGAATAGGTATCGCGGCAAAAATGAATATCCGCTTTTTAGAAAGTTTTCGTGTCATTTTTGTTCATCAAGTGACTTTTCAAAACATTTGGCCAGCTGTTCACAATTTGAATCCCAGGAAAACTGTTGAATTTTTTGATATCCTTTTTTCGCCAATTGGAGTCTTAACGGTTCATCCTTTAAAACCCGAATCAGGTTTTTTGCAAGAGCTTCTGGATTTTTAATAGGCGAAACCAACGCTGTTTCCTCATTCAGCGCATAATCACGGCTACCCCCCGTATCCGTGGTCACAAGTGCCGTGCCACACATCATCGCTTCCATGGCAGGCATACCCAGGCCTTCATACCAACTTGAGCACAAAAAGGTCCCGCAAGAGGAATAAATTTTGCGGAGGGTCTCTCCCGTAGGACGAAAATGGTATTCGAACTTAAAGCCTGCCTCTTCATATAAAGGAGTTGGGTCTTCCAGCTTTTCGCCAAAAACCACGAGCTCAACCTTACAGTTTTCTGCGCGAACTTTTTTCACCGCTTCTATCGCATCCTTATAACCTTTCCAATCATAATCATGGTGAAGCATGCATACACGCGAAACCGCATCTTCATTCTTATCCTCTTTATAAAAAGTATTCTGATTCACGGGAGTTACAAGAACCTCCGCCTCCTGCTGGTATTGCTCCTTAAGAATATCTTTCAGCCAGGTTGAAATCACCATTTTCCTGAAAGGCATATAATAAGTTGCTTGTGCCTTACCTTTTTCCCGAGTCCAAAGGCTCTCGTGGTGCTGAACAAAATAAAACTTTTCCCCTTTGCTTTCAGGCAGTGAAGCGGAAAAGTTGGCAGTTTGCCAGGCCGTTGCCAGCAAAATATCAGAATCGGGGATCAGGCTTTCATGATTCACAGAGAGAAGCTCAATAGGGACTTTGTTATCTACCCAATCAATAGTTTCTGGGGCTAAAACCGTAACTTTTTTGTTAAAAATTCTAGGCCAGTGGTCAATTCGATACCATCTAGCAGGCTTGGCAACGACAAACAAACGGACCGAATGCCCCATTTTTTTTAATCGGTTAACATACTCAAATAAAGCACGGTTGCCACCGCTTATTCTTTTATACTGGCTGAGGATAAATGTAATTTTCATTAAATAGGTCTATCAGGTAGGGCTTAACTTTTAAGATGGCTTAATTTGCGAGAATAAAGATCGAATTATTCCAATATCTTTTCATAATAAGTATCTGGGTCTTCCGGGTCAAACGATTCATTTGAATACACTAACAATACCATATCTCCCTCACCAATATTCTTGATGGCGTGAATGGCACCTGGTTCGATTTTAATAGTCTTCAAATCGTTGACCCCCATCATCACTTCGCGAGTCTCACCCGTTTCCCGGTCTTTCAACAATAAAAGCCCGGTACCGGTTGGGACACAAAACCATTCCACCTTGCGAGTATGATAATGGTTCCCTCGAACTTTCCCAGGGTAGGCAACGGAAACATGAAGCTGGCCAAACTCCTTACAACCTTCTGGCAACTCCCCTCCCAAAACTTCAATCAGCCAACCTCTTTCATCGGATTTTTTTTCAAGATCCTGAATTTCTATATTTTTCATTTTCTTTTTCCAAAATATTTCAGGGTTTGCTGAATACCCTCAGTTAAAGATGTTTTAGGAGCCCAGCCATAGTCTCGCTTATACCGACTTGCATCACAACAATAAGATATTCCGTCATCAGCTCCCGGCTTAAACTCCACCTTTAAATTAGGTTCAATCTTTTTGATTGTATTTACTATTTTTATCAAAGAAGTCATGCGACCTGAACTTACATTGTAAGCCCTGTTCACTGGAGTCCGATTTTGAAAACCTGCCATCAAAAAGGCTCGTACAATATCTTCGATATAAATAAAATCGCGATTCTGTTTACCCTGTCCATTTATTTCTAAAGGAATTTTATTCTTCGCTCGGTGACAAAATGTCGTCACAACTGAATTGTAATCAGGGTGGCATTCAGGCCCATATGCATTTGTCATTCTTAAAATTGTGTAGGGAAGACCGGATATGCGAATCAAATCTTCAGCCGATTTTTTACTAACTCCATAAACCGAATCAGGTTGTAATGCACTTGCTTCTGAAATTTTTTCTACACGATTTTTTAAACGATACACCTGAGCAGAAGAAGCAAATAAAATTCGCGCAGAAGGTTCTCCGTATCTTTTTATTGCCTCCAATAAGCGCAAAGTTCCCGTTACGTTCCCAGCCAAGATTTCTTCATCCGTTCCCCGGTTCACCCCTCCCAGATGAAAAAACAGCTCCACCCCCGTAACAAAAGATTTTAATTGTGTTAACGAAGGAAGTGACTTACCGCGAGAAAGGGCAACCACCGTGCCATGTTTTTTTAACGCGCGGGTAAGGTGTGAGCCAATAAACCCTGAAGCCCCTGTAACTCCGATACGCATTGATTGTGATTTGACCAATAGGTCTTGGAGGATTTATAAAATATGCAAAAATAGGAAAGGGCATTAAAAAATCGTACCAACCTTGTAAGTCCCGCCCAGTATACCCCTTATTAAAATGCAAAACCAGACAGAAGCCTGATTGAATTACTGCGATCTCTCTGCTAGCCTCTAGAAAGATAATTATCAAAATTTTGATTTATTACGCCCTTCAATCTTGACGGCATTTTCTGGAAAAACCTTGAGACTCTCATGCCCTATCATCTGACTTTATTTCTACTCTCACTGATGCTGGTTATCAGTTCGGCCCAGGGTCAGACCAAAGCCCCTTACTCGCCAAAATTTCAAGAAGCCCTGCCTGGCTATACCTACCAATTCCCGCGCGATGATTTTTCTCACGATGCCTTTCGCATAGAGTGGTGGTACTACACGGGAAACCTGCAAAGCGAAAACGGACGACATTTCGGTTACCAGCTCACCTTTTTTCGGGTGGGACTCGAAGGGGATAGTCCTATTGAAAATGCGTCAAAATGGAAAGTGGATCAAATCTATTTTGCCCACATGACCGTTTCAGATATTCACAACAAAAAATTCCATTTCTTCGAACGCATCAATAGAAGAGGAATCAATAATGCGGGTGCTGAATCCGACCGCTTTAAGATATGGAATTCAGATTGGAGTTTGACTGCCGACGGAAACACACAAAAAATAAAAGCTCAAGAGAACAGTACAGGAGTTGAACTCAACCTGACACCCCTAAAAAAGAGAGTCTTTCATGGAAAAAATGGCATTAGCATTAAAGGAAGTGATAAAGGAAATGCCTCGCATTACTTTTCCTTTACTCGAATGAAAACAGAAGGCTCGGTTTTTATTAAAGGGGAAGAATTTAAAGTAACAGGCAGTAGTTGGATGGACCGTGAGTTTTCCAGTAATCCTTTAAATCCTAAGCTTGTAGGGTGGGACTGGTTTTCACTCAAGCTCGATAACCAAACCGAAATCATGCTCTACCAGTTGCGACAAAAAGACGGCGGGATCAATCCACATTCCAGCGGTACGTTGATCTCTGCAGATGAAAGCTTTCAAAATATTTCAAAATTTTCCATCGTCCCAAAAAGTTCCTGGACCAGCGAACACACCGGGGCCACCTACCCCGCAATTTGGGAAATCAACCTACCCGAATCTGACACCCAATTAAGAGTCACGCCCGATTTTGCAGACCAAGAGCTTTATCACCTAAGATCTATTTCAGGCTCCTATTGGGAAGGCAGTGTCTCGATAAAAGGAACCATGAAAGGAAAACCCGTAACTGGAAAAGGGTATGTGGAACTGGTAGGTTATGAAAAAGCACTCAAACAAGATTTACCCGACTAACGACTAGCCGTCGGGGCAGATAAAAAAAAGAAGAAATCCCCTAATAGGTTCTGGCTAATTTAGAAAATCTTTTAAATTTTGCGGAGCCTGCTTTTTAATCAGCTCCAGTTTTTTTAATTCTTTGGTTGTCTTGTAGGTCCTGGCAATGGCACGCAATATAATTGGGCGGGGATTTTCTTTAATTATATCCTTAATCATGGCGTCCATGAATTCGCCCCATAGATTATGATGGAAATATAAAAGCTGATTGTGAATATCTGTTTCGAGTTGGTAATCTTGCTCATCGTTAGGAATAGAGAGTAATTTGTGGATTAGTATTTTGGGGTCTTGAAAAGGAATTCCTTTCTCAATAAAAAGTTCTTTTTTCCCATCGGCTGTTTTTATTCCTGATAATTCAAAGTTTATTTTCCTAGAAAGCTTCTTTCCACCAGGTTGATGGGTAGTATGAGTCAATAATAATTGGTTATTGTTTTTTTCAACTTTGTCCATAAAAAGCTCGTTTTGGGAACGTAGAGAATAGGTGGTAAATGTATGAGCAATAAATTTACCTCTATCATCCAAAGTGAACTGAGATTTAGTTTTTGTTTGCCGAGAAATGTTCGATTGTATTTGGGTGAATACATTTTTTCCAGATGATATTTGAAAATCTATTTTAATTTGGTTTTTTTTGTCGGAAATCGGAAAGAGTTTTTTTGGGTTTTGTTTTTTTTCTTTAATCTCACTGTAGGCCCCATCAACTTTGTGTGCCATATCATTATCTATTAGTAGATCCCGGAGTGTAAAAACTCGGTGTATTTCTGGGAGATATTTAAAATGGGTTAATGATTCCAGTTTATCAAACAAACTGTTTGCAATAATTTTTGCCCCTTCCGAGTTTAAATGCCTATCTTCAGGGGAAACAACCAAATTTAAGGCATTCTTTCCTTTAAAACCTGTTTCTAAAAAGTCAATACATTCCACCCCATTTTTTTTGCAATAATTTTTAAGTTTTACATGCATCTTTTTAATTGGATAGTCATCATTTAATTTATACATTAAAGGGATAATCCCAATCATTAGTTTGATATTTCTCAACATGCAAGCCTTTCGTATGGCGTCCAAATAAACAATTTCCATTTCCCAGCCAGTGGAGGAATATGCCTCATTGATGCAATCCGCCATTTTAGGTTTATGATTTAGCTTCTCCAACAACCTATTAAATCTAAAGTTTAAAAATTGATACAAAGAAGATTGGCGTAGAAAATTTTTAATTTCTCCCCCCTGTTTTATGAAGTCTCTATTGGTTGAATCACATCGTAAATAACTTGGTCGTGGAATATCATTTTGATAGTAGCCGAGAAATACCATGTCGGGTTGAAAACCAAACCCCTTTATATACAAGTCGTAGAGTTCACTGTCTGTGTTATATCCTGGATAGGCAAAATTAATAACTTCAAACTTTTGTTTAGAAATTTTATTGTTTAATTGGGTTTCTAAAATTTTGGGATAAGTGTCTGATAATTTTTCAATGCCTTGCCCGAAAGTCATGGAGTCACCCAGCATCAAAATCCGAAAAGTATTGTTTGGCTTCTCGTGAAGGTATTCAATATCCCTATAGCCCTGTGTATTTAGAGTTACGTTTTTCTGGAACCAGTCTTTATCAACAACGGAATTTTTAAGAGTTTGGGTTTTTTGGAGGGCGATTTCTGCGAGATAAGCAATAATTATTAGTGTTGAAAAAGTTATCAGTAAATTTATAAGGAAAGTTAGTGTCTTTGACGAGTAGGGGCTCAGGTTTATTTTCAAGATATTTACCTTTAATTGAGTTCAACTAGTTTTCAACTTTAATTTGAAAAACTGGGTAAGATGATTAAAGAGGCCGCCGAACAAAATTTATTCAATGTCCGCTTTTGGCCTACAGCCGCCATGTCTGTTCCCGACTGCGACATCAACGGGTCGACGCAACACTTTATCTTTATAACAAAAAGATGGAGTGTGGAAAATGGTTTATCGAACACGAACAAATTATTCTGCTCAACAGAAGTCAGAAATGTGGGATCGCTGGCAACGTGGCGAGTCACTCAAAGCAATAGGTCGAGCTTTTGATAGACCGTCATCCTCCATTTTTTGTCAGTTGTCTCCGACAGGAGGTATACGCCCAGCCCCGCGAAAACGTTCACGTTTAGCATTGAGCATTTCAGACCGTGAAGAAATTTCAAGAGGCATCGTCGCTGCAAAATCCTTACGGCAAATTGCCACATCTTTAAACCGCGCACCTTCAACCATAAGCCGTGAAATCCAACGAAATGGTGGCTATCAATGTTATCGTGCTACGCAAGCCGACCAAGCCACCTGGGATCGTGCGCATCGTCCCAAACTCTGTAAGTTGGCTCGTTACCCGGCTTTAACACGTAAAGTAGCTATAAAACTCAAGCGCCATTGGTCTCCAAACAGATTGATGGTTGGCTAAAACGACAATACCCATTTGATAAGAAAAAGCACGTGTCGCATGAAACGATTTATCGCAGTTTGTTTATTCAGGCCCGTGGGGTCTTTAAAAAAGAGCTGCAATGGTACCTTCGTACTCAACGGGCGATACGACGCGCCAAACAACACAGCATAAAAAATGAGGGCCTAGGTAAAACCTGTAATGCTGTGTCGATCAGCGAACGACCTGCTTCGGTTGAAGATCGTGCGGTGCCTGGGCATTGGGAAGGCGATCTGATTGCTGGCTCAAATAACAGTTTCATTGCCACCTTGGTTGAACGGCAGACAGGTTATGTCATGTTAGTGAGAGTGAAGGGTAAAGACACGGAAACGGTCGTCTCGGCACTTATTAAACATGCACACAAACTTCCCACAGAGCTGTATAAATCATTAACCTGGGATCGGGGAAAAGAAATGGCAGATCATCAACGCTTTACTTTAGCGACCGATATTGATGTGTACTTTTGTGACCCACAAAGCCCCTAGCAACGAGGTTCCAACGAAAACACAAACAGGCTGCTACGACAATACTTTCCAAAAGGGACAGATTTATCGGTACACTCACAGGCAACACTTAATAAAGTGGCTCGAGAATTAAATGAACGACCTCGTGAGACATTAGATTTTGAAACACCCGCAGAACGTTTTAACACATGTGTTACGTCGACCGGTTGAAGTCGCAGCCGATAGAGGAAATAAAAACCGCTACTCACTGACTGAGTTTTGATTGCGAGAAATTTTTAAAACCAGTAAACCTACCCAATAAAAATTCATCATAGTTATTAACAGGATTAAAAATAGCTCCACTTGCCCCAGCAGGGAAAAAATCGCCAGCATCACATTGTTTGTGCAAAGACATAGGGGGCTGA
Organism: Nitrospinaceae bacterium; assembly: GCA_029261675.1. Lineage (GTDB taxonomy): Bacteria > Nitrospinota > Nitrospinia > Nitrospinales > VA-1 > UBA8687. Next base: position 1,626 of record JAJDBA010000348.1, on the reverse strand, counting down.
TCGCTGTTAGGAAACATCGGTCGCCATACCATTTCTTCAACGCTTCATCTGTTTCTCGGACTCGCGCAATTTTACGGCTTAAAAAATCCAGTTGCTCAACGAGCCGATCTTGCCAACCATAAACCCAGACAAAAAGCGTCTGCAACCTTAAATCCCATTTAAGTGACCCATCCCCTTCTGCCGCCGCTTGGTCTTCTTCGGTGATACTTTCATCGATTCTGTTCTTATCATAAGAACCCACAAGCGATGTATAACTCACCAGGTAAAAAACAAAAAACGTGCTCTGCATGAAACAAACCAGCAATCCAAACAACCCTAAAAACCAGAACTTCGCATCCCCGGTTGTTTGCACAAGATAAAAAGATATCCCTATATAAACCAAAACTGTGACAAGAAAGTCGGCAAGCGAGTCCAGAAATCTTCCGAACCGGGAGGAGGACCCACGAACGCGGGCCAAATTCCCATCCACATTATCCAGAAACACTTTTCCATAAAGAAAAAGGGCGCCCCACACCAGTGCATCGGACCTGCCGGAGACGTAAAACCCAGCAGATAGCAAACCAAAAACAAGCGATAGAAACGTAATCTGGTTTGGCGTTATCGGTGTTGCATAAAGCATCTGCACCACCCAGCGGTTCGGGAAATACCAGATTGTATTCACATCAAAAAATCGCGCTTCCGGTGGAAGCTTATTCATTTTTTTAATATCGAAGGACATAAAAATAATTAACCACAGATAAACGCAGAGGGGGAAATTTAATAATCCCCCCTCATCCTAACCTTCTCCCTCCAGGGGAGAAGGAATTGTTTGTCCCTCCTCTTTGATATGAGAGGGTTGGGGTGATTTTATAATGTTTACACTATATATAAAGAAAATATCCGCACAATATACGCGTTAACAGGGAGGGTAAAACTTATATCTAGAAGCTCAACAGTATTTTATGGCTTTACGGGAATGGACCTGTCACCAGCGGCGGATCGCCGCTAGCAGATGCCGCAGACGTGGCAGGTGGCGGTGTCGCAAACAGGGGTGCGTCCGGCGTTCAGGCCGCGCTGGTAGTCGTCCCATAAAAATCCGTTGCGGTAACCGTGATCGACAATATCCCAAGGTAGGTAATCGTCTTTTCCGTATTGTCGATATACGAATGAATCCACAGAGTGTTTGTTTAACGCGCTTTTTGCATCGTGCCCATTGCTCAGGTAGGTTTTAAAAAAGGCATGCACACTACGATCTCCACGCGAAAGATAAGTCTGCAAATAAGCTTCATTGGGAGAACCAAAACTCATTTTCAAGTGCGGGAGTTTTCCCAATGCTTTTCGCACACGTGCGAATTTTTTCTTTAGACTTTTTACCTCTTCCATCGGATGCCACTGAAACGGTGTTCCCGGTTTCGGGACCAATGGACTCAAACTGATTGTGATTCGACCAATTCGCCCATGTTTTCGGCATTCATCAACATAAACATCCTGAACCCGTTCGACCAGACGAATGAATTGTTCGATATCATCATCGGTTTCGTGTGGCAAGCCGATGATGGAATAAATTTTTAAATGCAAAATTCCTTTGCGAGTCAGAAACCCACACTTTTCTACAATAAAATCATCAGTCGCCGCTTTATTGATCAC
>JAJDBA010000347.1 GCA_029261675.1 Nitrospinaceae bacterium | reverse complement strand
GTTGCAGCTCTCGACCGAAAAAGCGGAGTTGAACCTTTTTGAAATTCGCTATCAGAAGGTGGTCGGAGCGATGCATGCTGAAATGGATATTGTCAAAGCGCAGGTGCTAAGTCTTGCCTCAAAATTATATCCAAATGCAGAAACATTTCGCGAAGAGGCGGAGTCGGCTCGTGAACAGGCGAAGGAATATTCTGAGAAAGAGACGAAGGAAAAGCAGTCGACGGACTCGCAAAAAGAATTCAGACCCCCTGAAAATCTCAAGAAACTTTTTCGACGGGTCGCCAAAAAAATCCATCCTGACTTGAGTTCTTCTGCTGAAGAAAGAAAGAAGCGCCACGATCTCATGGCCAAGCTCAATCAGGCTTATGACAAACTTGATGAAGAGGGCATCCGTTCTATTCTTATTGAATGGGAGGCCGAGGGCTATTCCGATAGTTCAATGGATTTAGGGGAGCAACTCGTGCTGGTGGTACGCCAGTTAGCGCAGGTTCGAGGTCGTCTTTTTAATATTTCTGAAGAGCTGGAAGAGTTAGAACTTTCGGAGATGTTTCAATTGAAAATAAATATCGATACGGCAGAAAAAGAAGGACGAGATTTGTTACAGGAAATTGCCGACGATATAGAAGAAAAAATCAACAAGGCCAAGGCGCAAATTCGCGATTTGGCACACGAGTTTATTTGAGTGATATGCAGGAATTAAATCTCACCACAAAACAATCCTTATCTGAAACCCAGCCGGTTTCCTTTCCTTGGAACTCGACTGTCGCTAGCGACCAACTCCCTGACGTTCTTTATAAAACAGAGTCCGGTGCGTTGGGAAAATTGAAACGTAAAAAAATTGAAACGTGGTTTAAAGAAGCGCGGGCAGGCGATACTCAGGCACAGTACAATTTAGGCGTTGTTTATTTTAAAGGAGCAGGTGTTTCTCGCAACCATGCAGAGGCGTTTAAATGGTTCAAGAAGGCTGCGGAAAAAGATTCTGCAAAAGGGCAGGGGTTTTTAGCTCTCATGTATGAAAATGGTCTGGGTGTTAAAGAAGATCTTGAATTGAGTTTGCACTGGTATCAAAAAGCGGCGGAACAGGATGACAGTGCCGCGCAATTTAATCTAGCCAGGATGTATTATCAGGGTAAAGGAACAGAGAAGGCTTCCGATCAAGCTGCCAAATGGTTTGAAAAAGCGGCGGAAAAAAATAACGATACCGCGCAAAATATGTTGGGAGTCCTTTTCGAAAAAGGGGAAGGTGTTCCTCAAGATTATGATCGGGCTATTTCCTGGTATCGAAAAGCCGCATTGAATGGAAATGAGGCCGGACTTTATAATCTGGGCGACCTTTATGATCGCGGAGAAGGTGTGGAAAAAGATTCGATCCGTGCAGCGCGATGGTTTAAGAAAGCGGCGTTGAATGGATTGGATCTCGCGCAATTTAAATTGGGGACTCTTTATTATTGTGGCGAAGGTGTTGCCCAAGCTCCTAAAAAGGCTTTGCAATGGAATTGTCGTGCCGCAGAACAGGGGCATGCTCATGCCCGGCATTTTTTAAAAACGACCTCTGCCGATTTCACACCGACGGGTGAAGACCTTTACCAAAAAGGAAAATATTTTTTTGATCAGAAGGAATATGAAGAAGCTTTCTTATGGTTGCAACGCTCAGCCAACGAAGGCCATGCGGATGCACAAAATTCCTTAGGTCTGCTTTATGACTACGGAAAAGGATGTGAGAGGAATCCGTTACAGGCTTTTCACTGGTATCAAAAGGCGGAGGATCACCCGCAAGCCCTATTTAATATTGGGATGCTTTATTTTCTTGGAGAAGGAGTAGAGCAGGACGACCTGCAGGCTTTTAATTATTTTGATCGTTCTGCAAAAGAAAATGAAACACGGTCGCAGGTATTTTTAGGAATTCTTTATGAAAATGGAAAAGGCATTGAACAGGATCTGGGGCAGGCTGTGACTTGTTATCGTAAAGCCGCTTGGCAAGGGGATGTCTTTGGCCGCTTTCATCTTGCGAGAATGTATTACCACGGTAAAGGGGTGCCTGTTGATCATGCGCAATCTTTAAACTGGTATCACAAAGCTGAAGGTTATGTTCTTGCGCAATACAACCTGGGCCGGATGTATCTCAACGGCGACGGTGTGAAGCAGGATAAACAAAAAGCAATCGACTGGTTCAGCCGAGCCGCAGAGCAAGGTCATGATTACGCTCAATTCAGTCTGGGTAAAATTTATTTTAATGCCAGTGATATGAATGCGGCTTGCAAATGGTTTCAGCTAGCAGCCGAGCAGGGTAACCATTTAGCGCAGTACCATCTCGGGCTTCTATTCGAAAAGCAGGGTTTGGAAACGGATAGCGCGCATTGGTACAGGCAGGCGGCAGAACAAGGCAACCGGCAGGCAGGTCAAGCATTGGGGCGCATGTATTTTGTGGGTAAAGGAGTGACGAAAGATTTTGCAGAGGCCGCTAAATGGTATCGCAAAACATCACAAATGGAATCACAAAACGAAGGCGCTTTAGAAAACGATATTTTATGGCTGAGACGAGCCGCAAGCCAAGGTCATGCCCGGGCGCAGAATCACCTTGCCGGACTTTATGAACGAGGTGAGGCAGTTTCTCACAGTAGACATGAATGCCTGAAATGGTATCGGCGTGCGGCAGAGCAGGGCAATGATTTGGCGCAATATAATCTGGCTCGAATGCTCGATCCATCGGACGATGCTTTGTCCTGGTATCATAAATCAGCGGATCAAGGCAATACCTTGGCGCAGGTAGAGCTGGGATATCATTACCAAACTGAAAATGAAGTTGCGTCTTTTAAATGGTTCCGGCTCGCTGCCGAACACGGGCACAGTGATGCACAATACCAACTTGGCTTGATGTACCGCAATGGCCGGGGGACTGAGATCCATTTTGTCGAAGCCATCCACTGGCTGAGACGCGCTGCCGAGCAGGATCACCTTTCTGCAATCGGCGCACTGCAAAAACTAGAGCATTCGCTGCAAGTTTAGCCTGCCTTCTAAAGCACTGATTTTTTGGGACTTTTCTCTTGACGTTTTGTAACTTATTGATTATATTGGCTTTTAGATAGCGGAATCGGGTGTTCCGTTATGCTTGGTAAAAAGGTCCCTAATTATCAATTAGTTACCCCAAGTTTGAAAAATGTATTTCTTATCCCATTGGAATTTTCAATCCCCAAAGTTTTCGTAGGAGAACCCATCATGAACAGTGTCGCCACTCACCCCTTATCATTATCTCGATTGTTCGGTGCAATTCAGGGCAATTTGGAACAACGCGCTTACAGCCCACAAACGATCAAAGCTTATCTCGGACAATTGCGAAATTTTGTTCGCAATAAAAACATAACGAATCCGCGCGATGTTACGGATGTAGAAATTCGCCAATACCTGGCTGATCTTATTACTCAAGGCAAGTCACGGTCTACTGTGGATCAGGCCTACAACGCGCTTAGTTATTTTCATAAGGCGGTTTATAATCAGGATCTGGTTTTGGAAGGATTTAAAAGACCAGGAAAGAAAAAGTTAAAGCCAGTCGTGCTCACCATCAGTGAAGTTAAAAGAATTGCCACTTCTGCTGAAAACTTAAAGCATCGACTGATGATTGAATTGGCTTATACCGCAGGCCTTCGGGTTTCTGAGCTGGTTGCTGTCAAGGTTCAGCATTTGAATCTGGAAAACCTGAAAATGTTTGTACCGGGAATCGGTAAGTTAGGTGCCCGAACAACCATTTTTTCTGCGGGACTTAAAGATGCTTTGCAAAGGCAGATTGGTAACAAGGGCCCGGAAGATTATCTTTTTCCAAGTGAGAGAGGCGGGAATTTGACAACACGAAGTGTGACCAAATTTTTCAAGGCCGCATTGCAAACTTCGGGAGTTGATAAAGAAGTGACTCCGCATTCTTTACGGCAGTCTTTCACCGCTTTCATGCTTGCCAAAGGCAACGATAAGGCTTCGGTGCAAACGCTGTTGGGTCGTCGCGCCTTGTAATTGAATTAAGCTAAACGCTCAACCCCCTGTCTTCCTTTATTGAAAGGGGGCAGGGGTTTTCTTTTTTCTACTTGAATTAATCTACGGGTTGGTATTGCATGTTGCGGCGTTGAGGGGTAAAGCCGCCATCGGTGATGAGCCTGATAATTTCTTCTTCGTTGAGAGAATAGACAGTGCCTGCTGCAGCGACTACATTTTCTTCCATCATCGTACTTCCCATATCATTGGCCCCATAGTAAAGAGAAACCTGACCAATTTTAGGTCCTTGTGTCACCCATGAGGATTGTAGATTATCGAAGTTGTCGAGAAAAATTCTGCTGATAGCCAGAGTTTTTAAATAATCGAATCCGCTAACGGCTGTTGTTATTCCTGTTTGCCCTTGCAGTTCGGTGTTCCCTGGTTGAAATCCCCATGCAATGAAAGCGGTGAATCCTCCTGTTTTATCTTGCAGTTGGCGGAGTCTATTAAGGTGTTCGATACGTTCTTCCAAGGTTTCTACATGACCGAACATCATGGTAGCGGTGGTGGGGATATCCATTTGATGCGCCTGCTCCATCACTTCCAGCCATTCGTCACTGTTGCATTTTTTTGGACTGATGATTTGCCGTACCCGATCCACGAGAATTTCTGCGCCGCCTCCGGGTATGGAGTCGAGCCCCGCCGCTTTCATTCTTTTTAAAGTTTCATTCAGAGATATTTTAGATATTCGGCTGGTATGCAGTATCTCGGAAGGCGAAAGTGCATGCAGATGAATATTATATTTTGCTTTGATATTTTTAAACAGGTCTTCAAAATAATCGATTTTGAGATTGTTGTTATGTCCACCCTGAAGCAATATTTGTCGTCCCCCAACTTCCAGAGTTTCTTCGATTTTTTTTGCAATGGTTTCAAAAGGCAGGACGTATGCGTCTTTGTCGGGTTCTTTTCGATAAAAAGCACAGAAGGAACAGTCGGTGACGCAGATATTTGTGTAGTTGATATTACGATCAACGATATACGTTACTGTTTTATTTTCTTTGATTTTTTTTCGGGTCAGCCGTGATGCCACGTTTCCCAGCAAAAGAATATCTTTTGCGCTGAAGAGTTTAACCGCTTCAGAAGGTTCGAGGCGTTGCCCTGCAATTGCTTTTTCGAGGATGGATTCAATCATTAGGGTTGTCGCAATGAATTTCCAGATGGTTGTCATCGGGATCATTGAAGTAGATGGATTCTCCATCGCCTCGCTTAACCGGACCGCTATCTATATGGATATTTTTGGATTGAAGTTCTTTGACGATATTTTCAATGTCAGTGGGGTCAGCTTTGAAGGCAAGGTGTAGATAGCCTTTTTCGCTAAGAAGGTTCATAGCCTCTTTGACTTCCAGTTCCGGGGCTTCAAAAAGGGCGATGGCCGCATTTCCGGTTTCGAGCATAAGATGCCGCAGTCCTTTTGAAAATCGGTGCGTTACTTGGAATCCCAAAACATCGGTGTAAAACCTTTCGGCTCGATCGAGATCTTTTACGTTGAGAGCAATATGATGAATACCTTTGAGTTGCATGACAGAGGGGATTAAAGTGTTCCGGGGCCAGCGCCAGCAGGTAGTGAGAGCCCGTCAACACCAAGATCTCCCATTGCTTCTTCTTCCGTTACTACAAAAATATGGTATCCGAATTTGCTTTTTATGGGGCCACGGACTTCTCCTACAGGAGTTTCCATTGCTGCTTTTTCAAGTTCTGGAGCGGAGGTGTTAAATTCGATAAATCCTAAATCTCCGCCTTTGTTCCGGGTGCCGCAGGCACTGTATTTTTTTGCCATCTTTGCAAACATCTTGAACAGCATTTCTTTGTCCTTGTACTCATCATCTTTAAAATGATCGAGTAGAACCTTTGCCAGTTCTTCTGTGGTTAAAACGATATGACTGACTCGAATAGATCTTATGGGTGACATTTTGGCATCCTCGCCGTTTGCGTGTGGAATAATTTATATGCCCAAATTATACGGGAACAGGCGGTAAAAAAGAAGAAATTTAAGACATATAGAAGTTCTCAATGGAATCGAGGAGAGATGCGACAGTGTATTCCTGAGGAAGG
>JAJDBA010000346.1 GCA_029261675.1 Nitrospinaceae bacterium | reverse complement strand
GCAGGCATTGATTGCAAACGACCGGGAACCCATCACCCCATTGGTCGATCGAGTAAAAGAACTATATAAAGATTTTGGAGTCAGCACCCTTCTGGTAATGGGTGGAAGCGGGGACTACTTTGATTCGGCTGATCGAGTCATCGCTATGGATTATTTTCGCCCAACGGAAGTCACACAGAAAGCCAAAAAAATTGTAAAAGAAAACCCCACAGACCGAAAAATTGAAACCCGGTTCGTCTTCCCCAAAATCAAACAAAGATATCGCGATCTTTCGTCTCTAAGTTTTCAACGTGGAAAAAAAGATTGTGTCATTCAAATCCGGCAACGCATCACATTGATACTCGGCCAAATCGAAATCGATGTACGCTATGTCGAGCACTTGATAGAGGAAGGTCAACTTGAATTATGTGGATGGATTTTAAAACAGGTTAAAGACAAACAAAGACAGGAAGCCAATCAAACAAATACTGTTCAAAAAATTTTAAAAGAAATCGAAAGCGGCGAGCTGGACAGCATTACCCCCTACAACAACGGCAAGCTGGCCCTCCCCAGGTATCAGGATGTTTTAGCCGTGTTGAACCGCCTGCGTTAGAAACCAGAAATCACGAATCGGGTCGAGATTTTTCCTGCAAATTTTTAAGATGCTTACTGAACCCTATCATAAAAAGCGTTGCCCCCAGCATTTCGAAGCCTTCTTCAATCCCGATCAGTATTCGGGTGTAATCATAGCTTAAAGGATCGACTACCTTTTTTGAGAGGCCTTCGAGAACCAGAACTCCAATCCATAACGTCAGAGCAACAAACATCGTACCCATTATTTTTGGGGAATAGGAAAACCGTTTCAAAAAAAATCTCGCAAAAAATATCACCACGACTACAGCAACAGGACCATAAAACCATAACCATTCGTGAACAAAATGAAATGCCACAGAATCAAGGGCTAGTTTTCCCCCAATGGCAATAAAGTTTTCGTGGATACCCACGCAATCATCCAGACCGATAAAAAAATATACGAAAGCGACCATGAACCAGGGAAACTTTTCACTCCGAGGGGCATCCTCGCCATAGTCGGCACGTGCGGTAATTAGCACCACCATCCCTAAAATAAATAGTTGTGCCGTGGCAAAAAGAGTTCCATAGCCTTTTTCAGCATTTAAGTTCCAAAAAAAATCCCACGGATATCGAAACCACATTATTTCCAATCCAACCTGCATCATCAAAAGGATAGAAAAAAAGTAAATGCGGATAGGTTCCTCCGTAGTAACTCTTTTTATCAATGACAGTTGTTTTTCCCGAAAATCTGAATTAACCCACCCTCTTGAAATCAGGAGGATTATGAAAAACATAAATGGGTTATTTAACCTAGTCCCGATATAAGGGAATGGGAACTCTGGCCAAATACGGACATGAATAAAAATTATAAGCATGGCAATCAGGTCAACCCCGATCAACAGCTTGAATATTAAATCCAGTTTTTTAGATTCCAAAAGAGACAAAATATTATTTATTTAAAAATTTTTGGCTACGTTCTATGGACTTGAAATATTAGAGGCTAACAAAAAAAAGCTTCAGTGACCAGCCCCCAATTGCAAATAACTCTCTCGTTTCAAACGACTTTCTACAAGGCTAACTAACTACCGCATCAAGCCCTCTTTCGGTATTACCTTCAACTCTCACCACCACCCGGTTTGGAAGACAAACTGAGATTCGGTCAGCATATTGAATATAACCCGATTTTATACAAACTTTCAATTTACAAGGAGACCGTAATATTCTGGCTTTGCCATCGCGAATTTCAATTTCAGTTATACCCAGCGGCCCTTCGACATGGGTGATTCGATCTTTTGACAGGGAATAGCGAGCAACTCTCTTTTGATCTACCTCAATCACAACCCAACTGCCCTGCCCCATACCTGAACCAAAATAATAAAAAAGTCCAGCGTTGAACAAAACACAAAGAACAATCAGAATTTTATCGCCGCCGCTGAATTTAAAAAGACCTTTCATTTTTGCCATTGAGCTTCATCCAGATGAACTTGCGGCTTGGAATAGGTATCAAAATAAATATTCATCGCTTCCAATCCTGCAAAATAATTACGCTTCGCAAAAGCTTCTGCTCCCGGGCCTTGGTACCTGCGCGAGAACACCGCCAGTCTTTGTGCCGTTCTCAATTTAAAATTACGATAAAACACCTCCTGTTCTTGCAAGGTCATTCCCGTTACAGGAGGATTGTGGTTGATTCGGTGACGCAGCATATTCAAGAAAACCTCATCTATCTCCCACTTTAAAGGCGGCAAAAGAGACACCGTAGAAAACTCCAGAATCGGCTGGTCATCAGATATCTCCCTTGCGTTTTCCAGAAAAGCAGATAAACGATTGCCATCCGTAATAAAAAAATCAGCAAAATCTAGAAAAGACATGACTTTCATTTCTTCTGCAACTTTTTTTAGTTCCGGATTTTTTAATTTGGTATCGAAAAGATTTTTATCGATATTTATTTTTTCACGCGATCCTACCAAAAGAACAATACGAGTCAAAAAACTGTTCCACACAGAAGATTCTGGAAATACGTTTTTGAAAGTCTGGGTAATCGATCGAGCATCTTCACGCCCGACAAGATGCAGCGGTAGCCACTGCACCAGAATCCCATCTTCTTTCAAATGATCCAAAGCCAGCTCATAAAATTCTTTAGAATAGAGATTAACAACGCCTGCCTGCAAAGGAGACATAGGCTCCATGATGATGACATCATAGCGAGTTCTTGACCAACGCAAAAAGGCTCGACCATCCTGAATAAACATTTTCGCATTGGGACGTTTTAAAACATCATGATTCCAATCGGAAAACCATTTTGAAAATGTTAAAACATTCTTATCGATCTCCACACCATGGACATTTGCGTTCGGAAACAGGGAGGCTATGCCCAGCGTGTTACCGGTTCCAAACCCAATCACCAAAACATTTTTTGGTTCTGGATGAAGCACCATCGGAACGAAGCCCATGGCCTGCATATATGTACTACCGGAAAAAGATCTGGAAACCGTAGCGGTGCTGAACCCATCCAGATAAATGGTTCGTGCCCCAGACTCCGTATCCTCCACCACACTGATCGTGGAAAACTCTCCCTCTTTATAATCAAGGAGTTTTATCCTGTCCTCGGGAACATTTATTTCCAACCTGGCTAAATTATGGACTCCTGATTCCCCTGTTTCTATTTGTGGCACAAAAACTGTTTTCCCAATTATCAGCAGAACCAATGCAACAGCCGATATTAAAACTGGATTCTGCTTTCGATATTTTGCTAACACAAAAACTCCAAACAAGATCAACACAGCATAAATCAGATAAATAGATAAGCGGATGCCAAAGAGAGGAATAAAAACGAACGGTGTCAATATAGTTCCTAGCACTCCACCCAATGTATTTATAGAATAGACATTGCCAATAGCTTGGCCCACTGCTTCCAATCGAGACGAGTAAATGTGATTTGCCAGCGGGAACAACAAACCAAAACCAAAAGTGGGAACGAACATCAAACCAAATGCAAAAAGAAACCTTGTAAAGAGTGTTTTCTCTGGAAAGTTTTCTATACTATAAAAAAATCGATCTGCCAGCGAAGTCCATTCGGTCAGGTTCTCCAATAAAGGGAGAATTCCAATGCAGACCAGTCCAATCGAAATCTCAATCAGGATAAATTTCAGAATCCAATTAGACTCACCGAGCAACTTCCTGGCAACCAGACTGCCAAGCGCGATACCAGATAAAAAAGTGGAAAGAATCAGTGCAAAAGAAAAAAGCGTTGTTCCCATGGGAAAAATCAGAATCCTCGTCCAGAGAATTTCGCTGGAAAGGGATGCCATACCTGAATAGGCAAACATGATAAATATCAGAATATTTACAGAGTCTTCATCTATTGAAGAGGTGTTTCCTTCTTTTTGGGAGATGGAAGACGGCTGCTCTATCTGATAAAAAATACGTCCACATACAAAACATACTAAAAAGACCAAAGCATTGAGCAATACACCAAACCTGATCGCCCCTTGAACTCCCCATAACTGAATCGCAAAAAATTGAGTAAAAAGACAGCCAAAAACAGCGCCCAAAGTATTCCATCCATACAATAGAGAAATTCTGGAAAAAACCTGCTGCTTTTCATCTCCCACAGCCCAGCAGCTGACCAGTGGAAGCGTTGCCCCCATGAGTAAAGTGGCAGGCAGCATCAAAAGTGTGCCCAACAGAAACTCCATAATATGGAGCCCCAGCCCGGCTTGTCCATCTACTGGCAATACCATGGGATAAATTTTTTCCAGCAATTCCAATCCTAATGGAAAAGATAAGGCATACAATCCTATCAATCCCTCAAAAATTCCATACCATAAAATCAGTCGTTTCGATCCGTTACCTTTTGCAAGTATCCGCCCCATCCCCCAGGCACCACCCGCAAGACCCAGCATGAAAGCGCACAACACAGCACTCAAAGCATATAAGGTGGCTCCAAAAACAAGGGTCAGATAACGAAACCAAATCAGTTCGTAGACCAACGTCGCCATACCTGAAGCAAACAAGCAAGCATAGGCAATCAAATTAATTCTGGATTGTGAGGTTTTTGAATTTTTTGAAATCATAGAATCTTGGATTCTCCCACAGCCTTGCTAATCAGTCAATTTGAGGTATTGCAACTTATTTTCATGGATGATATCCTCACACCCATTCTGACTTAATAACATTTTCAAATAAGTAGACCCATGAAGACTCGCATTATCTATCCCGTATTAATTCTCAGCTTGTTTTTTTCCTTCATTTCCTTGGAAAATATCACAGCGCAAACGCGCCCGACACCCAAACTAAATATCGAGATACCAAAACTGGTTGCCCGTGTTAACGGTGTGGAAATCGAGTCCAAATATATCGAGTTTCGACTGAATCAAATTTTGAGAACGGTTCCTCGTCCCCTGACCGTGAAAGAAAAAACCAGTGTTGCAAAAGATTTGATTGAAAAAGAAGTCGTCCGAGAACTGGTCAATCAGCAAGGTAAAAAGGAAAACCTGAAGGTAGATAACGAGATAATCGAAAAAGAAATGACCGCGCTACGCAAAACCTATTCTTCCGAAGAAGATTTTACAAAAGCACTAAAAGCTAGAAATATAACTTTGGAAGACATAAAAAAATCAATGGAAATTGATATCAACGCTCGTCAATTGCTCAACGCACAGATAAAAGGGAAAATCAACATTTCCGATGAAGAAGTAAAAAAGTATTATGATGATAACAAAACCAAATTTTTACGCCCCGAGGCATACCATACACGCCATATCCTCGCAGCATTTTTCCCACCCGAGGCATTGCGGAATCAAACCATTGAAGAGTTGCAAAAAAATAAAGAATATTTTGCGCGAATAGCCGAAGAAAAAATCGACAAGGTAATGGACGAGTTAAAAAAAGGGGCTGACTTTGAAGAACTGGCAAAAAACCGGTCTGATGATGAATCATCCCGAGAAAATGGAGGAGATTTGGATTTCATCTATAAAGGGGTATTCGATGCCAGCTTCGATGAAGCTGCCGGAAAGCTGAAACCCGGGGAAATCTCAGAAAAAATAAAAACACGATTTGGGTTCCACGTGATTCAACTCATCGAAACAAAACCTTCTGAAACAGCACCCTTTGATGACATGAAACCGGGAATTCAAAAACATCTATTTCTTGAAGAAGCCAAAAAGCAAGTTGCCAGTTATGTTGAAGAGCTTAAGAAAGGAGCAAAAATTGAAACCTTTTTTTAGACAACCTGTACAACTCTCTATTTATCGCACCTCATCCAAATGTCGCAACACTTTGTTTAACAGCTCCGGCGAAAACAGTTTCCCACTCAATTTTCGCCTGGCTGTCACACCCGCTTGCTGAAATATTTTTAAAGCCGCGGGGTCTGGTTGAGGCACCCATTTAATCCCATTATTTTCTAATACTTTTTCTGCCTTTAAATTATCCTTCTGAATAACCGTTGCTAACCCTGTCAAACGTTCCGAGCCGATTTTTTTTAGCGCTTCTTGATAAGCGGGAGGAAGTTTTTTAAACTTTTTCTTTGATATTAAAACGCCACCTGTCGCATAGCCCATTCGCAAACGTGTAATATGCTTCACTTTAGTGAACCATTGCAAAACCAATGCACCTTGAGTGGAGGAGTACACCGTATCCACCATACCCGTCTGCAAAGAAAGCAATACATCCGTTATCGAAAGTGGAATGGGTTGGACATCCATCCCTTCATAAGCTTGTTCTACCAAAGGATCGCCTTCCCACAACCAGGGTTTGGATGCACGTAGATCGGCCACGGTTTGAATGGGTTTTTGCGATAAGAAATGAACCCAACCCACCGGAACCCAACCTAACAAAATATAACCTTTTTCATCAAAACGCTCGACGAAATAATCATTCATCGACTTATAAACGTGCTCTATTTCTTGATCTGACTGAAAGAGAAACGGTAAATCAAGAACTCTCACCTCTGGAAGAATGGCTCCCAATCCCACACCGGTAAAACCCGCCCCATGCAATTGACCGATACGCATTTTTCGTATCACGTCCTTTTCATCCCCCGACACTCCGCCCGGGTAAAATTTAAACGAAACATTTCCGTCGGTTGCTTTTTTTATTTCCCCAGAAAACTGACGCAATGACTTCATCCACGACGAACCTTTGGGGGCCAAAGTGGAAAACTTGATGATGTGTTTTTTTTCAGCATGAGCGTTGGAATCCAAACCAATCAGCAAAAAAACGGTCGGAAAAAATAGAGCGTAAAAATAAAACAAAGGCGATTTAAAATAATTCATCAATTTCCCCTAATAGGACTGCCGCTTTTCGCTTCGCAATCTGGTTAGCCAAACGCTGTTCGGGCAAAATATCCTCTGAAGCTTCGAGAACTTTTTTTAATTGTGCCTTGAATAAGTTTCGGTCTTGATTCTGCACCGCATAGGTTTTGGCATATAGAAAAGAGACGAGAAGGTATTTCCCCTCAGTTATTTTCAATGCTTCTTCGAAATGGTTTCTGGATTTATCCGGATTACCTCCTAACATACGACTTCGTCCGCCATAAAAAGCACCCAAAAACAAATGTGGCCCCGCATAATAAAATTCTGGGTCCAGCTCAACCGCACGGCTCATCAGACCATCGATTCGAGGCAGACTGCTGAAAGCCTCCACCGAATCCAAGTTCAAAGACAACCAACTCCCCCAACATTGCCCTGCCCAGAACAACCCCGGTTGCTCTGAAGGGGTTACCTCTGCCAACCTTTTGGACCACTCACCTAGAGAAAGCCCTCTCCACGTCTTGCCATTGCTCTGAATCTCCAAAGCACGGAACGCATAGTCCTTTCCGCGCAAATACAATCCAGAAGCTCGGTCAGGTTGGCTATCTTCAAGAAAACTAAATGCATAGCCGCAAAATCCTTCTGCAAGTTTTTGCAGAATCCATATATTTTCCGGGTCTTCTTTTGCGAGACCCTCCAACATTTTTAGACTAGAAGGAATAGCCTTTTCGGCGAGATCTGCATCTCTTTCTTCCTGCATCGAAACGATTTGGCTGGAAATAAGAGGCAATGTAGCTTGGACAGCCAGACGCCGGCTGGAACAGCCTGATAAAAGCGTAGTTAACAACAATAGGAAGAAGATGAATCGCATCATAAGGCAATATTATCAGAACGAGGAAAACAACACTAATATTTTGACATGAAAAGGGCCATTTGCTAACATCAACTCAAGTTTGTTCCCTTTCGGCGACCAGCAGTTTTTGTCTACAATCGCACACCCATTGGCCGTAGTATTGCCTGACCACTTCTATGTCACAAGAGATAGATACTGAAGCAAAAAGTATTCAATGTACCCAAAAGATTCTCTTTGCTCTTGGCTCGATTTTTGTTGTCGTTGGCATCATCCGGCAATGGCCGATCTTGGGAAAAACTTATATGGAGTTTATTGAGGGGAGTGGCTATTTATCCCTGATGCTGGGACTCATTATGATTGTACTGGGTTTTTCCGTTCCGCTCCTGATGGGGAATGAGGAAGATTCTTAAAAATCTTTTTAGAGAAGGTGAATTATGAGTAAAGAAGATAAAGCTGAGGGAGATGGGTTTGTTATAAAAGACAGTCGGTCCTCGCAACTTTCTGAAGAAGAAGCAGAGACCCACGACACACAGGAAAGTTCCGCACCTGCCGAAGCCGGGGCCGATCATCAACACCAGCAACCATTTCAAATTGATTTCTCAACATTTATAATGTCGCTGACTTCATCCGCATTTTATCACTTAGGCGACATCGCAGATCCAGAAACCGGCAAGACAGAAACCAACCTGCCAGCCGTTCATCAGACCATTGATATGCTGACCATGTTGAGAGAAAAAACACAGGGCAACCTCAATGCAGAAGAAAACAAATTGCTCGAACAATTGATCTACGAATTACAAATGAAGTACGTTGCCAAAACAAAAGGCGCAAACCCTACAGGCCAATAGGTCTGTTCCATTTTATCTGTTTAAATAAATGTCCCTACAAACCGATCAAAATGGAATGTTCATCTATGGGATGACCCATACTGATGAACTGGGCAAATTCCTACAACACAAATTCCCCGAACACCAGATACAACAAACCTATGAAACACTGGTCGAGTTTTCTAAAGATCAGGCAAAATTAGCAAAGACCTCGCCTCTTAGAATGTTCTGGAAACATCTCGAAAAGGTCTACCACGAAGGGGTTCCGCCCTTACAATGCCATCGCGGTTGCGACCATTGTTGCCACACAGGAGTCACCTGCACGCAAATGGAATGGGACGGCATCCTGAAAAACGTCGAAGAAAAGGGCATCGACCTGAACGAGATAGTCGAAAAATCGCAACGGACGATTAAGAAAGTTGAAGAAGTGATCGATGCAGGCAAAAACCTTGATCAAGTGGATTGGCATCGTCTCGTCATCAACCAGCCCTGCCCGTTCTTGAATGATGAAGGTGCTTGCCGGATTTATGAAGACCGGCCTCTCGACTGCCGGATGGTGGTGTCATTCCGAGGAATCTGTGAATCCAAAAAGCTGGAACACGCACAACGTGGGGTCGTTATCGAAGAAGCTGTTGGGGCAACGGTTATTGCCAAACTACAACACGACGCATTGCCTAAAATCAAACGCCGCAAATTTCGCGGCACACAACCCATCAAACTTTTACAACACTGGCTCATCCTCTGGCGAGACAAACAAAAAGGCAAATCCAAAAGTTAACCTGATATGCCACGCATCACACAACTGATAGCTCCCCAAAAAATAGAAATCAAAGAAATAGAGTGCCTTTCAGCAGGCCCCGGTGAAGCCATTATCGAAGTACAACATGCCGGAGTTTGCGGCACCGATCTCGCCTTATTTCATGGCGACTACCCCGTTCCTCTACCCCATGTTTGTGGACACGAATTTACAGGACGCGTCAAAAACGTTGGTAACGGAGTAGATACGAAATGGGTTGGCAAAACCGTAACAGCAGAAATCAACAACACCTGTCTGGCTTATGGCAAAACCACTTTATGCACCGCCTGCAAAAAGGGCGTGCCCTCACATTGCCAAACACGAACCGTAACAGGAATCATCAATCATGACGGTGCATTCGCCGATGAAGTGAAAGTGGCCGCAGGCACTCTACACGAAATACCCTCGAACGTAGACCCACTCATAGCAACACTCACGGAGCCTCTTGCCGCAGCCTTACAAACATTTGAGATGTCACCGATTGAGAAAAACGAAACCTTGGTTGTACTTGGCCCAGGCAGACTTGGCATTTTGGTTATTTTTGCCGCCTCCTTAAAAGGCATCAAAACGATTGCCGTATCGCGAAGTGAAACAAAAAGAAATCGCGCAATACAATTCGGTGCGGAACATACTTTCACACCCGATAACGCGATAGAAGAAATCAAAAACAAAACAGAAGGACTAGGAGCCGACATGGTCATCGACACCACGGGGAATCCCGGTGGAATAACACAGGCTTTAAAACTGGTACGCCCACAGGGAACAATTTCTTGTAAAACCACTTGTGGGTTACCTGCCACTGGACTCGATATGACACAACTTGTTGTGGATGAAATAAGACTGCAGGGATCACGATGTGGGCCTTTCAAACCGGCACTTAAAATCATCCAATCGCATCAGCAAAAACTAAAATCCCTCATCAGCTCAATCCGTCCCCTAGAAGAAACGCAAACCGCACTTGAGTCCGCATCGAAAGAAAACAAAGTCGTGTTGAATATGAGGATTGACTGAAACCATTGCAAACCCCGAACACTTAAAAATTCTTTGAACAGGGTAGCGAAGCAATCCAGAATTTAAAATATAAATTTTGGATCGCCACTCTCCTTTCAGTCACTCGCGATGACGTACGGAAGGATTACTGGAAAACTTCATCTAGAAGTTTGAAGGTGTTTGTATCGCGATAAACGAATAGACCTTCAGGCTGCGGGGCCTGCCCCGCCCGCCCCAGGGGTGAGGATGCGGATACGGTCACCGGGTTTGGCGTGAAACTGGTTTTTACCGCCGAGGTCGGTTTCAGTTCCATCTTTTTTGATTTTCAAGTTTTTGCCTTTAGCTCCCGGCCCACCACCGTTTATACCGTAGGGTGCGAACACTCTTCGCTCGGAGAGGATGGTTACGGTCAGTGGTTCTAGGAATTCTATTTCCCTTATAAGCCCATCACCGCCATTGAACTTACCTTTACCACCGGAATCTTTACGAAAAGAAAACTCGCGAAGTAAAACGGGATAATATTTTTCCAGCACTTCAGGGTCGGTGATTCGGGTATTGGTCATATGTGTGTGTACGCCAGACTGACCATGCCAACTGGGACCTGCCCCTGCACCTCCGCCTATGGTTTCGTAATAGGCGAACCGATCGTTACCAAACGTGAAATTGTTCATGCATCCCTGCGATGCGGCGCAACTGCCCAGTGCTTTGAAAATGACATCGACGATGCGCTGCGAGGTCAGCACATTGCCTGCGACCACGGCTGCATTTTCTGTTGGAGTCAACAAAGAACCTTTTTCAATTATAATTTCTATAGGATTCAAACACCCTTGGTTCAAAGGAATGTCGCTGTCGATAAGACAACGCAAACAATAAAGAATTGCAGAACGGGTCACGGCCTTAGGGACGTTGAGGTTTCCCAATAACTGTTTTGACGTCCCCGAAAAATCAAAGGTGGCATTGCCACCTTTTTTATTTACGCTCAACATCAAACTTATTTCACTGTCATCATCGAGGTAATCTTTTTCCTGCAACTGAATTTCTTCTTTATCCCCACAAAACGATCTTAATAGCGCGCGAACCGAATCGCTGGCATTATCCTGTAGGTACTTCATATAAGCCTGCACCATTTTCAAGCTATGCGATTCAATCAACTCATTTAGAAGAGAAATTCCTTTTTGGTTTGCCGCCACTTGCGCTTTTAGATCGGAAATATTATCGGGAAGAGAACGCGCACCTGCATCCATTAGAATTTGTTTAATCCCTTCCTCCTGGAATTCTCCGTCTTGCACCAGTTTGAAAGTTTTTATACAAGCTCCCTCTTCCTGCAATGTTTTCGAGAAAGGCGGCATGGAACCGGGAGTGATGCCACCAACATCAGCATGATGACCTCGATTCGCCACAAAAAATACTGGCTTGCCATTTTTTAGAACCGGAGTCACAACAGTGATGTCGGGCAAGTGACTGCCACCGACTTCAGGATGGTTGCTCACCCACACCTCCCCTTCGTTAATTCCGTTTAACGCCACCTGTCTTTTTACCGCCTCACCCATTGCACCTAGATGAACGGGTTGGTGAGGAGCGTTTGCGACGAGTCCGCCTTCAGGGTCAAATATCGCACAGGAAAAGTCGAGTCGTTCTTTAATATTGGTCGACACAGCGGTTCTTTGCAGGACACGGCCCATCTGTTCGGCAATGGACATGAATCGGGATCCGAATAAGGAAAGTTGCACCGCATCCAATTCAATTCCAGATTTTCTATCTTTGAATGGCTTCACTTCAATTTCAATATCACCATAATCGTTCACTCTCGCCGTGCAGTCGGGTTCAATTAACAGGGTGGAAGTTCCTTGCAGAATAATTGAAGGTCCTTCAAGCGCATTTCCCGCAGTTAGAGATTCGATTTTATAAACCGGGGTTTGATGCCAACCATCGTCAAAATAGCAATGGTCTATTGATTCAAGCTGAGGCTGTTTATCACTTTTTGCTATTTTTATTTTTTCAGGCAGCGGAGAGTGCCCTTCCACGCGAACGCGGATATCTTGCACCTGTATTTTCCTTCCTGGCGGATTGAATCCAAATTCGCGCTGATGAATTCTTCTGAATTCTTCTGCAATATTTTTTCCAGGGATTTGGCGAACCATCAGGGTCGTATCGGAACCTTCAAGTCTCATATTCATAAACCTTTGCACGCTGATTTCCAATTCGCCTTTTTTCTTCAGTTCTTCGCAGGCCGATTCAGTAAGAGCATCGAGTTTATGAATCAATCCATCGGTTATTTCAGTTTCTATCTCCACGGAAACCGATTCTTGTTTTTCGATGGTGATATTTGCCAATCCCATCCCATAGGCTGATAAAATTCCAGCAAACCGATGCACAAATACCTGAGTTATTCCCAAAGCTCGGGCGATGGCGCAGGCGTGTTGTCCCCCTGCCCCGCCAAAACAAGAGAGCACATGGTTTCGAACATCAAATCCTCTGGCAGTTGAGATTTCGTGGATAGGTCGGCCCATATTTTCATTAGCAACCTCGATGAATCCATACGCGATTTCTTCGGGTGATTTTTTATGTCCTGTTTCGTTGAATATTTTCTCGGAGAGTTTTTCAAACACTATTCTCGTTTCTTCTTTATCGAGATCCTGATCTGCATTTTCCCCTAGAACTTTTGGGAAGTGTGGCAACCTACCTAAAATCAAATTTGCATCGGTGAGTGAAAGAGGGCCGCCATTTCGGTAACAAACGGGACCAGGATAGGCGCCGGAAGATTCGGGCCCCACTCTAAACATGCCGTTTTCAAAAAACAGTCGGGAACCGCCACCCGCCGCCACTGTAATGATATTCAGTTGCGGTACCTGCACAGGCACCCCGGCAATTTCGTTTTCCAAACTCCATTCATATTCCCCGCCAAAACGTGAAACATCGGTGGACGTCCCGCCCATATCAAATCCGATTACGGGACGATTGCCGCATTCAGCATAAACAGATTGCGCATAGCCCACGACACCTCCCGCTGGGCCAGAGAGTAATGAGCGGCAACCTGAGACTTTAGAAGCTTCAACCAAACCACCATCTGATTGCATAATAAATAGAGGAGAAATATCTTTACTAAAACTTTCCAAATATTTCTGGATGGGCAGGTTCAAATAGGCATCAAGACAAGTGGTCTGACCACGGTCAACAAATTTAATTAAAGGCAGTACTTCACTGGAAAGAGAAATATTTTTGAATCCACATTCCTGCGCAATTTTTTTTATTGCCTTTTCATGATCGGGAAATATATAAGCATGCATGAACGCGATGGCCAGGCTCTTGATTCCCTTCTGGCGGAGATCGACAAGTTGTTTTTTTATGATTTTAGTATCTGGTTCATGCAACACCTCAACCTTGTCGGAAGGGAGAATACGAACTCTTTCATCTATTTCGAGAACACATTCATATAAGGGAGAAGGTTTTTCAATTTTTAATTCAAAAATATGAGGTCGGTTTTGTTTTCCGATTTTGAGCAAATCGCCAAAACCTTTTGTAATAACGAGAGCACTTCGAGTTCCTTTACGCTCCAGAAATGCGTTGGTAGCAAGGGTCGTCCCTAATCGTACCCATTCGATTAATTCAGGGGGAGTATTGGATTTTCCCGTAACCTCCTGAATAATTCGTCGTATTCCCTCGAGCGGGGCATCAGGATATTGTTTTGGGTTTTCTGAAAGGAGTTTTAGAATTCTGAATCCGGGTTTTCCAGGAACTTCTGCATAGATGTCCGTGAAAGTACCGCCACGGTCTATGGAAAACCGAAATGAGTTTAGCTCTACCATTCTAAAGTTTTAGAAATTTTTATTAAACGTAGAGCAGAGGGGTCGGATCTATGATTACTGATGTAGATCTATGGTAAGACCTTCGTAAGACAGAAGCATTTTAAGCTCTTGTTTTGGGGCTACCAATTTCAGGTATTTTTGGGTCTGTTTGAAAATATCGGCTAACTTAAAATCGCTATAGGTAGGTTCGTGATGAAAGAATGCAATTTGTTTTACATTAGCTTCCACCGCCAAATCTACACCGATAAAAGTTGAGCTATGTCCCCAATCTTCTTTTTCAAGACCTTCACTGAAGGTGTACATAGAATCAAAAATTAACAGGTCGGCATCCTTGAAAAATTCAACGGCAGGTTTTAAATCGCCGGACCCTAATTTTTTATATTCCGCATCCGTAGCATATACAACGGATTTGCCACCGCAATCGACCCTGTATGCATAACACTGCCCCGGATGGTACATACTTTTCCAAGTAACGGTCAAATCGCCGATCTTACGTTCTGTCTTATTCTCCAAAACCTCAAAATCGATATCTGAAGCGTAAATACTAAATGGAATTGGAAAATATTCTGATTTCTGTTGGCCTTCAAGACGCTCTCTGATGTCTGGCAGTGGACTGTTGACGGTGAACTGGTTGCCTTTGATATAAAAAGGAACGAAAAAAGGAATTCCAAGAATATGGTCCCAATGGGTATGAGAAAAGAAAAGATTAGCCTTTCCCTGACCACGGCCAAATTCGGAACCCATTAAACTCTGCCCCAGCATTCTAATTCCAGAACCTGCATCGAAAATCAGATGTTCGCCATTCACTTCCATAGAAACGCAGGAGGAGTTGCCTCCAAAAGTTCCTTTGATTTCATTAGGAAGGCTACTGACGAAATCGCGTATGGAATTTTCATCCTTCAAGTCCTCTGGCTGTGCTTTTTGGCAGGCGCGCAACAGCTTTTCTTCCACCTCTTCAGGCATTAGAGGACTGGGAATGGAACCCCTTACTCCATGAAAACTTACTTTAAATTCATTTTCTGTCATAAATGGCGAACTCCCCATTCAGGAAGTTATTTGATTTATTGGGTTAAACTACGAATTATAGCAATTTTTTTCATATTTGTAAAACTCTCTTTACCGAATCACTAACTTCTTAGGATCATGTCGGCAGCGTCTACTCCTTCTTTAGTTTTATCCACCATTACTTCCAATTCTTCCTTATTCAATTTCAGCCTTGGGAAAATGCTTTCATCCAGAGGATGAAAATGTATCGCAATTCCATTTTGCATCTCATTATTACTGGCAATTTGGTTGGCCCAGTTCACCAAACGAGGAATTCCGGGTTTGATTTTCTTTTTTGGAGGTGAATTGTGGTGCCTTCTCACAGACTTCACTACAATTTCTGAGACAGGCCACCATTTGCTAATAAATTCTGCACCTAATTCAGAATGGGAAATGCCAAATTTTTCAATTTCCAATTCTCCCAAGGTTCTTTCACTCTCCGTCACCGCCTTAATAAAATTCGAATATTCTTCAGGAATCAAATAGTCAAAAACAAGAATCCCTACATCGTGCATGAGGCCAGCAAGGTAACTCGCATCCAGATCTTCTTTATCAGCCCCTAAATGGATAGCTAAAGATCTGGACAAATAGGCTACTCCCAATGAATGTTTCCAAAATTGGATATGATCAAAGGATTTAGACTTTTTAAAAGCCTTAGGAAGCTCCAGAGTGTAGGCTAGGTCCAGCACCATCTTCATCCCCAGCCGCATAATCGCTTCGTTTAAATCATGAACCTCATCTTTTCCGCCGCCAAAAAGCACGCTATTTGAAAGCTTTATCAATCTTCCCGACAAAACCGGTTCGGTTTGAATAAGACCAGAAATTTCTTCAATATCACTACGGGGGTCATTCACCCGATTTTCCAGATTCAAAAGGACATCTGATAAAGGTGGTAAATCGCCCTTTGTTTCTAATAAATTTAACAGTTTCGCCTTCATTTCACCCAGCCGCTACAATCACACTGGATCCAATAGAACATACCCATAAAGTAAGTAGCCTTTTGCTAAAGGTTCGATTACATTTCCTCGCATGTAATGGGCGCAATACTGGACTCTAAAGGTCGATACTCGAAAAGTAATTCTAATGCTCGCAAGCTTTTCAATATGTCTAAAAAGACTGATTTATCATTTTATCCACTTATCTCCTTAGAGGTCAAGCATTTAAACCCATGCCAGACCTGACCTCTGTTCATTTCTATCTTAAATTTCAAAGCATAAATTTTTGTTGACCACAAAGCGGCTCACCCCCTACAATGAACTGCCTTTTTCATGTAAAGGTTCGCATCTAAATGATTTAGAAAGTTTGGCTTCCCGGGTTCATCAAATTATTCCCAGAACCTTTTGATTTCATGCCTTAGCGACTTATAACCGTACGTAAATGTTTTTATTTAAAAAAAAACAGATATTAGAAAAGTATTTAAATCGCTTTTATTTTTGGAGATGAATTCGCTATGCCGCGACTTCCCATAGTAGACAAGCTGGATAAAGAGTTAAAAGAGTCGCATCAAGAGTTACAGGTAGAAATACCCAAAGCTATAAAAATTGCACGCGAGCATGGAGACTTAAGCGAGAATGCAGAATTTAAAGCTGCCAAGGAAAGGCAAATGTTTCTGGAGTCCAGAATATCTCTTTTACAAAAAAGAATCAGCGACATCACTTCGATTGATTTAAGTAAAATCCCCAATGACCGCTCAGGACTGGGAAGCACACTGTATCTTCGTGATCTCAACACAGGTGAAGAAGTTCAATATCATCTTGTTTTCCCTGAAGAGGTTAATCCCGATGAAAAAAAATTATCTGCGGCATCGCCCGTGGGTCGCGCTCTAGTTGGCAAGAAAGAAGGTGATGAATTCATCATTCCGTTGCCTGATAACAAATTAGAATTCGAAGTTTTAAAAGTGGTCACCATTCACGTGAATCTGGGAAACCAGGACTCCGATCTAAGCTAATGGGAAAACCATTAATATCTTTAGCGCAAATCGCGGAAGAAGATCCTTACTACTTAGATATCGATGAAAAACCAGACTGGCAAAGCCAGTTTGGAAACACCCATCCCCTTAAGCTCGAAATCGGCTTTGGAATGGGAAACTTTTTAATCGAAATGGCGGCCAAAGAGCCCACCAGTAATTTTATCGGGATAGACTTTTACCATAAAGGAATTAGAAAGTTGATGACCCGAATTAAAAAACTTCAGCTGGAAAACATACGGGTCGTATATGGTGACATAAGAAGCAAACTCTCAGTACTATTTCAAGATAGAGAGTTAAATACTATTTACATTAATTTTCCTGACCCATGGCCAAAAAAAAGGCATACTAAAAGGAGACTGATCAAACCAGAGTTTGTCAATCAGTTGGCCCAGAAATTGAGTTTGGAGGGAAGAGCCTGTCTGGCAACCGATAGCGAAAACTATGCCAAGGAAATGCTGGAATATTTTAACGCCGAGGCTTTGCTGCAAAACCAAGACGATAAACAGGGTTTTCTTGAAGAGCGTATTGATCTGCCCAAATCAAAATATGAAAAAAACTTTATCAATGCAGGTGAAAAGATATTTTATCTGGAATACATGCGCCTTGCCGCTGTAAGACCCATCACCTGAAACCATTTGGAGAAAAGATTGCCTAAAGAACGCATTCTTATCGTTGATGACGAAAAAAATATTGTCAGTTCTCTCACCGGGATACTATCTGATGAAGGCTATGAAGTATCTATGACCGATGACGGCGTAGAAGCTTTAGAAATCATTCAAAAAGACCCTCCTGATCTAGTGTTACTCGACATATGGCTTCCCGGTATGGATGGGATTGAGGTTTTAAAAACTTTAAAAACTTATAATCCCGGAGTAAAAGTTTTAATCATGTCGGGGCATGGCACTATAGATACCGCCGTTAAAGCCACAAAGTTGGGTGCTCAGGACTTCATAGAAAAACCATTCTCACTCGACCGAATCACCGAGTCCGTTGAAAATGCCCTCCATGCTGAAAATTCAACTCCACTTGTGGAGACTAAACCCTATCAGGATTTGAAAGAACTTCCAGTTTGTTTTGAGTCGATGCTCGAAGTCAAAAAGGGCATCAAAGCATTCTCAAAAACCATGGAACCCGTTTTGCTATTAGGTGAAACCGGGACAGGTAAAGAATCTGTCGCACAGACTATTCATGCTCAAAGTAGAAAAGGCGATCGACCTTTTATAAAATTAAATTGTTTATTTAGACAAAAACAGGCTATCCAGTCTCAACTTTTCAAGAGAAAGGATAGAAACAACAAAATTCATTCTACCTCGGGAGAGAAAGTTGTTTATCTAAGCAATATCGAATCTCTCAGCAAGGGACTACAAGAAAAACTAGCGGAAGCATTACAAAGCACCAACCTTTCCGATACAAATTTTGAGTTCTTACCTGTTCGGCTATTTGCATCATCTTCGAAAAATCTTGACGAATTAGCAACCAAAGGACAGTTCCACCAAGGCTTGCTGGATGTTTTTAAAGAAGCCAGCCTTGTCATTCCCTCTTTAAGAAACCACACAGCAAGCATTTCCCTGATTGTGAAAGACTATTTGGAAGAAACAAGGCGTCACACGTCTATTCCAGAAATAGATGAAGAGGTTCTAACAGCACTTTGTGGTTATAGCTGGCCGGGAAATATTAAAGAGCTTCATGGTGTTTTGGAAAAACTGATACGTACCTGTGCTAACCAGAAAACCATTAGCGTTCAGGACTTACCACCTGAAATTTGGAAACCGCAAAACCAAATTGACATAGCAACCTTAAACGAAGCCGGGTCGCTGCAAGAAGCCGAATCAATCTGGGAAAAGCATTTCATTCTCCACCATTTAAAACGAAACAACTGGGACATTGATGAAACCTATAAAATCTTAAAAACCAGCAAAAAGCAATTCCAGGAAAAACTCAAATACCATTCAATCGAAATACCCGAAAATGATGCCGTCCTCTCTCAAAAAAGGTATCCGCAGCGAACTTTAAAGCGCAGTGTCGTTCTTTGCGGAAGCAGCTTGCACTCAGGCATAAAAACCGGACTGATTCTACAACCCATGCCTTCTGGAAGCGGGATTATCTTTGGTGATATCGCATCAGGGAAAACCATCCCAGCACAATTGGAAAATGTTCAATCTACAGATTATTCCACCTGCCTGAAAAAAGGTGTGAACTCAGTGGGAACCATTGAACATATTATGGCCACTTTACATATGTACCGAGTCACTAACCTGCTCATAAAAATTGGAGATGAGGCACCTGTGATGGATGGTTCAGCTAAAGATTTTTGCGAACTCCTGGAAGATGGGGAATTTGAAGACCAAGACGACTTCTATGAAGAGATTGTGATCGATAAAAGTTATACTTTTGGTGACAAAGAAAAAG
This sequence comes from Nitrospinaceae bacterium, assembly GCA_029261675.1. Classification (GTDB taxonomy): domain Bacteria; phylum Nitrospinota; class Nitrospinia; order Nitrospinales; family VA-1; genus UBA8687. Next base: position 7,342 of record JAJDBA010000346.1, on the reverse strand, counting down.
GCGAACCTTATATTTCTATCGAACCCAGTGAAAATTTTTCAGTCAGCTACCACATGGAATACCCTGAACCTATAGGAGTTCAAGATTTCACCTATGAATTTGACGGCGATGAAAGCTTTAAAAAAGAAATTGCCCCAGCTCGAACTTTTGGGTTCATGGAAGAGGTTGCACAGTTAACTAAAATGGGTTATGCCTCAGGAGGGAAACTCGACAATTTTATTTTACTTGGAGACAAAAAGGTTTTAAACACCAAGTTGCGTTTCGAAGATGAGTTTGCACGTCATAAAATTCTCGACATATTGGGAGATTTTTATTTATTAGGTAAACCCATCCGTGGAAAAATAAAAGCCCATAAGTCTGGACACACACAAAATGTTGGTCTTCTTAAAAAGGTCCGCGAGAGTTTAATAGAAAAAAACTAAATCTATTATTGATTTGCCCCGGCTTCCATTAACTGTCGTGCCACTTCTTTTTTTCCCAATTTGAGTGCCACCTTTAGAGTCGTCCAACCGGCTTTCGACTTAACATCCCACTTAGCACCTTCATCCAAAAACAGGCGAGTGATATCAGTATGTCCTCCCGCAGCGGCAACCATTAATGGAGTCCAACCCCGATTACTGCGAGCCTGAACATTTGCCCCCTGCTGCATCAACACCTTTACAGTTTCCAGGTGGCCTCTTTCTGCAGCGACCATCAAGGCAGTTGACCCGTTTTTTATTGCCGTGTGAAGGTCGGCACCTTTGTCTAGCAAATAGGCAACAATAACTTCATGCCCTCCGGCAGCCGCGCTGATAAGCGGGGTTGTGCCATTCTTACTTTTTGCATTCACAGCAGCCTGATGCTCTAACAGCAATTTAACAAATTCCAACTCGCCACGTTCGGAAGCGATCATCAATGAAGTGGCTCCACCTTTACTAGCAGAATTCACATTTGCGCCTTTTTCGATTAAAGCTTTTGCGGATCGAAACCGTCCAAACTTTGCTGAGCGCATAAGAGGCGTCCAGCCTTTGGGGCTAAGAGTATTCACATCGACCCCCGAGTTCAGCAGCAGCTCAACGCAGTCTGCGAAATCTCGTTCAATGGCTAAAAATAAAAGTGGGTCTCCAAAAGCATTTCGGGAATTGGGGTCAGCACCCTTCGAAATCAGAAGCTCAACAATGTCTTTCCGACCCGTTAGAACAGCAAGCAAGATAGGTTCAGTGCCATCATAATTTTTAGAATGAATATCCGCCCCGTTGTTTAGTAAAAGATGGACGGCACCCGAATGCTCTTCACCGGTAGCAATCAGTAACGGCGTAGCACCATCGTTAAGCTGGATGTCTACATTCGCACCATGCTTGAGCAACAACTGCATCGTTTCCAAATGCCCATAACGTGCTGCCCGGGCAAGAGGGCTCCAGCCATGCATGTTCCGTGTATTCAAGTCCACTTTTTCTTCAATAAGACTTTTAACACAACGGGTATTGCCACGTGTGGAGCAAAGCAATAGAGCCGTATCATCATAGCGGTTTCGAGAGTTGACTCTCGACCCTCGACTCAATAAAAAGCGGACCATTTTAGAATCGTTCCGCGCTGACGCAACTATCAGTGCCGTACTTCCCTTTTGAGTACGCGACTCAATATTTGCTCCTAAATCTAAAAGCGCCCCTGCCTCTTTACTATCGCCTTCATAAACCACTTGCAAAAAGGATTCATCCAAGCCTGCAATTGCCATAGCAGGCACTAAAAAAAAGAAAAATGTACTAATTAATAATCTGTTAAATAAGTTTTGCAACACTTTCACCGGAGGGAGGAGATTCTTACATAGAATCTCTAGCTTGAAGATAGAAACACCTCTGCTGTTTGCTCGAACTGGTCTTGCAGTTGGCTTTTTACAGCAGACACATCTCGCGAGGTGAGACCAACAGATTGAAGAATTTTTTCATCAATAGGTGGGGAAAACCCTTCACCTGTCCCTTGCAAGTCTATCTCATGAGAAATGATATCTGCCAGATAAACGATAGATGCGTCCCTTGAATAGTTTTTTGCTTTTATGGGATCATGGTGGCAAGCGACCACCTCTGTTAATCTTTCCGGCAGTTTCCATGCCTGAAATAAAGCAGCCCCTGCTTCGGCATGGTTAAAGCCATGCACCTGGGTTTCGACTTGAAATAAATATTTCGAACTTTCTTCACTTAATTGCAATGCCTCTTTAGCAGCTTTGGGAGTTTTTTTATAAATAACCAGACTTCCTATGTCATGCAAAATTCCCAGAAGATAAAATCTTTCCAAATCTGACTCATGAATATGTTCTGCGATCAACCGGGCAGTCAAAGCGCAAGCGATGCTATGCTTCCAGAATGAATTAATATCAATCATATCTACAGGAATACCCTTAAAACTTTCCATTACGGCTGTTCCCAGCACCAACTCCTCCAACTGATTCATTCCTATGAAAGTCAGAGCATGCTCAATTGTTTCTACTTCCGATTCAGGATTAAAAAGTGGGCTATTTGATATTTTTAGAATACGGGCGGAGAGCGCAGGATCATGAAGAATCACTTCTCCAATATCCTTGAAAGAGCTATCTGGGTCCTCAATTACCTCTTTGAGCTTAAAATAAAGATGTGGCGGACTAGCCACCCAGTCATCAACAACGTCTTCTACCTTCATTTTTTCCTCAATATAAAAGGATTTTTTTTACAAGCAATGGGTGTTTGGGGTCTACCTTCAGAAATCCCCAAAAACCTCTTTGATTTTAGCAAAATAAGTAAGGAATGGATCAAATTTATTGATAAATCGGAGATACTGAAAGAAGGCAAAAAAAATCCGCTCGCCAGGGAGGTAGAGCAGGCGAGCGGATTACAAAAAGGGGTGGAATATTAATTCCGTATTAGAGATAGCAATAAGCCTAAATTTATTCCCCAAAATTCATCTTGGAGGTCTAAATTTTATTCCCCACCAAAGACAGATACCCGATTACGGCCACTGTCTTTCGCGACATACAAAGCTTTATCTGCTTTTGATATCAGATTAGAAAAACCACTTTCTTTATCCACTTTCAAGGTAGCTACTCCAATACTAACCGTTACCCGGTTTTCGCAAGTACTATTTTTATGCTCTAGATTTAAATCATAAATCGATTTCCTCAACTTCTCAGCAAGGCTTAAAGCGCCCTCGGAATTGGTTTCAGGAAGAATCAATGCAAATTCTTCGCCGCCATATCTCGCCGCCATATCCGCCGGCCGCTTCATTGCGTCATCGATAGCGATCGCCACTTCTTTTAAACAGGAATCTCCTTGTTGATGGCCATAGGTATCGTTATATACCTTGAAGAAATCTAAATCGATCATAACTATCGAAAAAGGATCTTGATCTCTTTGTGCTCTTTTCCATTCTTTCTCTAGATATTCATCAAAAAACCGACGATTGGCTATACCTGTCAAAGCATCTTTTGTCGCCAGCTCTTTCAGCTCTTCCACTGCTCCAATCAAACGAGCTTGAGCGCTAAGAAGTTCCTGCTCCATGGCTTTGACTTCAGTTATATTTCGGGCTATGCATAAAGTACCCAAAAAGTTTTTCTCGCTACCACGCTTAAAAACTACTTCATCTGGGACATCCCACAAACCAAAAGCATCCATCAAAACCGGCACCGATCTATTTTGCTCCCATAAAGCAGAGTCTGTTTCAACGAGAAAACTCACCTCTAAATTATTGGTGGCCATAGGCCCAACCCCTCGGGTAGCAATTTGGGAAGCCAAATCATCTTCATACTTCACACCTTCCAATTTCTCTACAAACTTTTCTATGGGCTGACCTACCATTTCAGAAGGCTCGTACCCCAAAAAACGGACAGCAGGATTCACAAACTCAATTTTCCTATCAACATCCAATCTAATAATAATATCGGAAACAGTTTCAATGATCGTTCGATACTGCTTTTCTCTTTCTAAAAGTGCTCTCTCAGCTACTTTCGCCTGTCTCTGAAGTTGATGAATCTGGACAGCATTCCGAATGCTTCTCTCTAAAGTCTCTCCATTGAGTCCATTCTTTGAAACGTAATCTGCCGCACCCTTTTTCATAACTTCTGTTGCCACCGCTTCACTACCCATTCCCGTTAAAACTATTATGGGTATTTCCTTCCCATCTACTTCACGTAATTGCTCAATAACTTGAAGCCCCTTTGCATCAGGCAGGTGATAATCGATCAAGGCGCAATCAAAATCCTGAGCTTTAATTTTTTCAACTCCGCTCTTACAATCAATCGCCTCTTCAACATTGACTTTCAGATTTGTTTTTGCAAACAATCGACGAACTATCATAATGTCTGTCTCGTCATCATCGATCACTAAAATGTTTAAAGGCTCTTTCATACTTTTTATATTTTTTAGAAAATACGCTAAATAAAAATCGAAAAATCAGTACTTTTAAAGGAAAAAACAGTTCGGAAGTTTAACATGGAATCACGCTACAAGGTGATAGGTTTTCTATTTAAAACAGCATTAATAAAGCATTTAATCATTTACTTGTACTTGCGAAGGAAGTGAAACAACTTTATCCCCCCCAGAACTTTTAGCTTTAAGCAAAAAAGTCTCAACTCTATCGGTAAACCAATTTACGGATTGTCCCTCCACATAAGCCGCAACACCAAAACTCATTGAAACTTTAATACTTTCATCCCCAATTAAAAAAACTTTATCTTCAAAAGTTTTGCGCAAGTTTTCAGCCAGCCTAGCAGCACCTGACAAATGGGTTTCTGGGACAATAATCATAAAAGCTTCTGTGCCCCAACGACCCACGGTATCTACCTTCCGACATTCTTTAACTATACTTTCCGCAATCTGAACGATGACACTATCTGCCCCCGAACCACCCAGCTTCGAATGAATTTTTTTAAATCGATCTATATCACCAAGAATGATAGAAAATGTTTCATTACTTCTTTCAAAGCGTGAAATTTCATAATCAATTTTGTATTTAATATCTCGTCGGTTAGAAAGATTAGTCAGAGGATCGATTCTCGAAAGCGCCTTCAATTCGCGATGAGCTTTCTCCAATTCCCGAAAAAGTTTTTCCCGTTCTTTTTCCGCTCTATCTTTTTCTTGCCGAAGACGCTGCTTTAAAATTGTTTCCTTAACAACCGTTGGCAATAAATGCAGGTACATCCCCGAATGGTCTTTTACTAAATAATCGTTTGCCCCATCTTTCAATGCGCGAACCGCAGTTTCCTCATCTCCCTGACCTGTAATAATAATGGCTGGGACACCACCCAAATCCGATAAAATGCTGAGTCCTGAAGCATCGGGAACATGCGAATCCAATAAAGCCACATCATAATTCGTTTCACTTAAGCATTGCCTGGCTTCAGCGCAGGTGGAAACCGCTTTGATGTCATAATCCAAGTTCTGCGTTTTAACCAATCTTTCAATGACTTCCACATCTAATTCGTTATCTTCGAGTAAAAGCACCTTTATTTTTTCCACTTCGGTTAACCTTTAAAAAAAAATCAGTATAGTTATGATGCTATTGAGGGGCAGTCCTAAAAAAAAACGACTTTCCAGATTTTGATATTTATCATTTTACACACTAGAACAAATAAAAATGCTACAAGTAAGTTACAGTCCTATTTCAATATAAACACCTAAATTTATTATGATTACAAAAATTATAGCCTATTTAGTTCGCATACAGCCCTTAATTTAATGTTTTTCAGGCAAAATCTATCAAATATCTATCAATAATTGACAAAATAACCACAATCAGCCTCGCTACTTTCAGTAGATTCGGGAAATCGTTGATTTAAAACAGAGGTTAATGCTAAGCTAAAAATCAATAATCAACGAATCTCTTCTGTATCTACAATAGAACACCTATTTTAAATGCCATCGGAAAAATTCAAACTCGCCGTTTTAGTTTCCGGCCGCGGCTCAAATCTGCAAGCCATTATTGACAGCATAGAAAAAAAATATCTGCCAGCAGAAATCTCCCTGATTTTGAGCAACGTGCCAGATGCGTATGCTTTGCAGCGCGGAAAAAAACACGGATTGGAAACTGTTTTTCTCGACCCAAAAAAATTCTCCAAACGCGATGATTATGAAAAACATATGATCGAACTATTACAAACCAAATCTATTGATTTGATTTGTCTTGCTGGATTCATGCGCATACTGGGAAAAAATTTCATCGAAGCTTTTTCTGGAAAAATTATCAACATACATCCCTCCCTACTTCCCGCTTTTCCAGGATTGAATGTACAAGAAAAAGCACTGGAACATGGAGTGAAGTTTTCTGGCTGCACCGTTCACTTTGTAAATGAGGAAGTCGATGGTGGCGCAATTATTTTACAGGCCGTTGTACCTATTCACGATGATGACGATGCACAATCGCTTTCTGACAGAATATTAGAACAGGAGCACATCATTTATCCCGAGGCCATCCGGCTAATAATAGAAGACAAACTTGAGTTTTCTGGTCGACGTGTTACACAAAAAACCAAGGAAAATTAAATTGACCTATTTTGTAAAATTCATAGCATTTATTTTTATCCTATTAAGTGCAAACATGAGTCAGGCTGAAACTCCCGAGCAGCATACCTTGGACGCTGTCCAAAGGAACTATGAAAAAGTTCTAACTTATGAAGCTGACTTTATTCAAAAATCCTACATCAAAATGATGGACAAAACGCAAGATGTAAAGGGAACCGTTTCTATTAAAAAACCAGGGAAGATGAAATGGAGTTATGGCGAACCTGACACCCAGATTTTAATCAGCAATGGAAGCACACTCTGGCTTTATGTCCCTGACGAAGAACAAGCCACCAAGGTACCCATTGAAAGTATCTACTCATCAAACACTCCTGCTCTTTTTTTAGCCGGAAAAGGAAAGTTGACGCAATCCTTTAATGTTGAAAGTGTGAACTTGGATCAAGATCCCATTAACATAACGCTCATCCCAAAAGCAGATGACCAGGCTCTGACACGTTTACATTTATTCGCAGATAAGAAAAGCTACCAAATCACAGGGTCAACCGTGTATGATAAATTAGGAAACAAAACAGAAATACGTTTCAGCAACATAAAAACAAATAGAGAAATCCCTGAAAAAACCTTTCAGTTTCAAGCACCTGCTAATGTAGAGGTCTTGGACTATACAAAACCCCACTAAAAAATGTTTGAACTATCTATATTACCTTTAGATGCAATCCTTGATTTCAGCACCAAGATGCTGGCTTTTTTAGCAGGACTTGCTGCCCTCATTTTTGTTCACGAGTTGGGCCATTTCCTGGCTGCGCGTAAATTCGGCGTTGTTGTAGAAAAATTTGCCCTCGGATTCGGACCCAAAATAGTAGGCTTTACAAAGGGGG
>JAJDBA010000345.1 GCA_029261675.1 Nitrospinaceae bacterium | reverse complement strand
TGATCTATAAAATATGCGACCACCACTTCGAGTAATGAAATGCCAGAGGTGATTGCGGCTATTGCTAACAGAGTAAAAAATATGACGGACACCATATGGCCCATGGGCATGCTGGTGAATACGGTGGGCAAAACGCTGAATACCAGGCTGGGGCCTTCTGCTGGTTCGAGTCCCATCGCGAACACAGCGGGAAAAATAACCATCCCAACCAATAAGGCGATCAGAGTATCGAACATCACCACATAAACGGTGGAGGAAGTCAGGTTTTCTTTATCCGAAAGATAACTGCCGTAGGTGATCATGCACCCCATGCCCAAGCTGAGAGAAAAGAACGCCTGTCCCAAGGCAATGAGCACTGTGTTGCCATTGATCTTGCTGAAATCGGGATACAGGTAAAAAGCAACCCCTTCCATTGCGCCATCGAGAGTGAGAGAACGAATCATTAAAAGAATTAAGAATAGCACCAGAGTGGGCATCAAAATGTTACAGGCTTTTTCGATACCGCCATGAATTCCTTTGAGAACGATGGCAATGCAAACACCCATAAACAGGGCGTGGTAAAAAAGTGTTTCTCCTGTATTGCTGATAAAGCTTCCGAAAAAGGCTCCTGCTTCCTTGGGTGAAGTGAATGACAACACGCTACCTGTAATGGACTTCACCACATATGCAAATGTCCAACCGCCGACGACTCCATAAAAGGAGAGAATGAGGAATCCGGCAAGCACCCCCATATAACCAATGCCAATAAAGGAGGATTTTGGTTTGAGGGCGGCGAATGCGCCGACAGGGTTCAGGTTGGTTTTTCGGCCCAGTGTAAACTCGGCCAGCATGATAGGTGTGCCAATAATGAATATGCAGACGAGATAAATAAGTACGAATGCGCCACCGCCATTCTCCCCTACTATATAAGGAAACTTCCAGACATTGCCGAGCCCAATTGCGGAACCGGATGCGGCCAGAATGAATCCGAACCGACTTCCCCAAAACCCGCGTTGATTATTATTTTCGGTCTTCATGCAAATGGGAGTATATTTTTAAGGTAATGAGTTGACGACATTTGCGAGGTTTCCCCTGGATAAAAAGATCAAAGATATTATAGAGAACATTCCCAAGCTACCCGGAATTTATATCATGAAGGATCGCCGGTCGGAAATTCTTTATATAGGCAAGGCCAAAATTCTGAGAAATCGCGTGCGTTCCTATTTCCAAAGTTCGCGAGGCCTTCATCCACGAACACGAATGTTTCTGGGCAAGGTTGATGACATAAAGTTTTTAACCACGGAAACAGAGGCTGAAGCCCTTATTCTTGAAAGCAATTTTATAAAAAAACATCAGCCGAAATACAATGTGCTGCTGAAAGATGACAAACATTATCCGTATTTACGTTTGACCACACAGGAAAAATATCCTCGGCTAGAGGTGGTACGCCGCGTCAAAAAAGATAAAGCGACTTATTTTGGTCCCTATACGATGGTGAAGGAGGTCCGCGAAACCATCCGCCTGATTTACAAAATTTTTCCGCTGCGTCAGAGCAAAGACAAATTGGATGGAAGTCCTTTGCGTCGCCCTTGTCTCAATCATCAAATGGGCCGTTGCCTTGCGCCTTGTGCCGGCCTGGTTTCATCTGAAAATTATTCGCAAGTGGTGCAGGATGTTTCGCTTTTTTTAAAAGGAAAAAATACTACGCTGATAAAGAGCCTTAAAGAGCAGATGCAGTCTGCATCCGTTGAAACGCGATATGAAGAGGCCGCTGTTCTTCGGGATAAAATAGCTGCAGTGCAAACCGTACTCGATAAACAGAAAATCATTTCTACTTCATTGGAAGATCAGGATGTGATTGCCTACTGCTCAGAAAAAGATCAGGCGATGGCACAGGTGTTGATCATCCGTTCAGGAAAAATGCTGGGAGAAAAGATTTTTAAATTGAAGTCGCTCAACGAAATGGAAGAAGACGAGACCCTCTCTTCATTTCTCAAACAATATTATTCTGAAGAGACCCTGTTGCCAGCAGAAATATTATTGCCGCACCCCGTGGAAGATGCAGATTTAATCGCCAACTGGTTGTCAGAGAAAAAGGGCACGCGTGTGCGCCTGGAAGTGCCTGTTATAGGAAAGAAGCGCGACCTCATTAAAATGGCGGAAGAAAACGCTCGCTTCTCTATGAGAATGGAACGCGACAAAGGAGAAGTGGGAACCCGATCTCTGGAAGAGTTGCAAACCTCTCTGGGATTAAAACATTTCCCAGAAGTTATTGAAGGGTTCGATTTGTCAAATATCTCTGGGGAGCATGCGGTAGGGTCGATGGTGGTCTTCGAAAACGCCTTAGCGGAAAAGTCTAAATACCGTCGTTATAAAATCGCAACGGTCAAAGGCATAGACGATTATGCCATGTTGAGAGAAGTAATGACTCGTCGCTACAGCCGCTTGTTAGAAGAAAATGCGCCCTTGCCAAATCTCATACTCATTGATGGAGGTAAAGGTCATTTGAATGCAGGGCATGAAGTATTAGAAGCTCTTGATCTTATGGATAGAGTCGATTTGGCTTGTATTGCAAAAGGGAAATTCCGCAATAATCTGGCAACCGATGAAGTTTATCTACCTGAGCAGAAAATCCCTGTGCTTTTCCAAGAAAATTCTCCTTCACGATTTTTAATGCAGTGCATCCGAGATGAAGCGCATCGATTTGCAATTTCCTACCACCGTAAGTTGCGAAGTAAAACCACTCTAAAATCGCCCTTGGAGTCGATACCGGGAATTGGAAAAAAACGTCGTCTGTTGTTGCTGAAACAGTTCGGTAGCCTGGAAAACATACAAAAAGCATCATTGGAAGATTTGATGGTCATTCCGGGGATCACGCAAGAGCTAGCAGAAAAAATCCACAAGGCTACGCCTTGAGGAAAAGTTGGCTAACTATAGGAATATGCTCATCGATGGTTGCTTGCTATACGCGTATCGATCTATTGCTTCCCACGCTAGTGGGAAGCTAAACTAAAAGTTGGAATTTGCCGTTAAGAGAACGATGCCATATGCAGGATAGGGTAAAAATATAATTTACGGCTTTTTTTACGGTCGATTGCGCATATTTGTGAATAGGAGAAATTGGAATGAAAAAGTTTTTAATGACAACGGTTTACTTGTTTTTTGGGTTGGTCTTTCTGGGTGGTTTTTCCGCAGCAAATGCCAGTTGGGCCGAGGTGGCCGATGCTGTTTTAAAGGAGGCTCAAGAACTCAAGAAACTGGAAAATGAATACTTTCACAAGCGATTGAATAACGATTTAAGAGGGGCCTACCAGTATCAGCATCCCAAATATAAAAAAGAAATTTCTGTTGAAGAGTTTCTATATTTTGAAGGACGTCTTGCCTCTGGGTATCGAAATGGGGTGCTGGGGCATATTTCAGGGGGAATGCTCCCACCTTTAAATTATATAAAAAAGAATTTCAATAAGAAGGATGCTTTGGGTTTTCCAAGGAAGCATTATTACAAGTGGTTTTATAATCCTTATATTATTGTTAAAGAATACGACCTTGAAAAAATTTCGATTAGTAAAGATGGTAAATATGCCATGGTAAAAATTATGTTAAAAGGTCGTGAACGCATCAACCCTGCGTTGGTCCGAGAGGATATTTCATTTGACATGAAGCGCCCACATGTTGATTATTGGGAAAAAGTAGATGGTAAATGGGTGATTACTGTTCTTGCCGATGCATCTTCACTTAGTGGTGGAATGAGTACGTTGTACTTCATCCCAAATAACAACGATGCATGGGAGAAAAAGGATTATGTTCACATCGACTCAGAAAGTTTGTTGGCGATGCCAGATCCCGATCGCCATGCCCTTAAATAAGTCAACGAGACCAACGCATGAAGATTGATTTACCCTTTCACCAGTCTTGGATAGGAGAAGAGGAGCACCTAGAAGTTACCGATACCTTAAACTCCGGCTGGTTGACTACCGGGCCAAAAACCAAAAAGTTTGAGAAGGCCTTCTGCGATTATATTGGTTGTAAACATGCGATAGCTTTGAACTCTTGCACGGCAGGTTTGAATTTGGCATTGGAGGCGCAAGGTTTTCCCGAAGGGGATGAAGTCATCACCACACCTATGACGTTTCCCGCAACGGCCAACGTAATCCTTCTGCAAAAAATGAAACCGGTTCTGGTAGATATTGAGCCGGGCACCTTACTTATTGATCCCAAAAAAATTGAAGAAAAAATCACTTCGCGAACGCGAGCTATCATTCCCGTTCATTTCGCAGGGCACCCCTGCGATATGGAGACGATCAATGCTCTGGCAGAGAAACATAATTTGCTGGTGATTGAAGATGCGGCGCATGCCCTCGAAACAAAGTACAAAGGCAAGAAGATTGGCAACATGGGTAACGCGACCTCTTTCAGTTTTTACGCAAACAAAAATATCACCACAGGGGAAGGTGGAATGGTGGTTACTAATGATGATGATTTAGCCGAGCAGTTTCAAACCATGCGCTTGCAAGGTATCAGTCGTGACGCCTGGAAACGATATGGAAAATCGGGCTACACTCATTGGGAACAAAAAATGGCGGGACATAAATGCAATATGTCAGATATCAACGCTTCGATTGGAATTCATCAGCTAAAAAAAATAGACGTGTTTTTAGATATCCGTCGTAAATATGTAGCCATGTATGATCGTGGTTTCGCCGATGTTCCTGAACTGGAAACCCTGATTCGTCATAATGATTCAGATCACGCCCACCATATTTAT
>JAJDBA010000344.1 GCA_029261675.1 Nitrospinaceae bacterium | reverse complement strand
ATATTGTCAAACCCTTTCAACAAAAGGAGGTCGTGGCAAGGGTAAAAAATCAACTCACTACTGTTAAATTGATCCATGAAAAAAATCAATTAATTGAAGAGCTGGACTCCATATCGAGAATAGATCCCCTAACAGGAATTTCCAATCGAAGGGACATGGTAGAGATTTTAGAAAACGAACAATTTCGCTATGAAAGATATGAAAAAGTATTTTGTCTCTTAATGTTCGATATCGATTTTTTTAAAAAGGTAAACGATAAATACGGACATGATATGGGCGACTTCGTTCTAAAAAGAGTGGCCCAAGTTTTAAAAGAAAAATGTCGAAAGGCGGACTTTTTAGCCCGTTGGGGTGGCGAAGAGTTTTTGATTGTCTTGCCAGAAACAAATTTGGTAGGGGGAGAAAAGGCTGCTGAATCTATGCGAAAGGCCATAGAATCTGAAAAATTCAATTTCAACGACCATGAAATTTCAGTAACGATGAGCATTGGAGTGGCTTGTCAAAACGGAAAAGAAATGAAACTGGAGGATCTTTTGAAATTAGCAGATGAACGTCTTTACAAAGCTAAAGAAAGCGGCCGTAATCAGGTGATTTCAGAATAATATTAATCAACTTAATTTCAACTTTACTAACAAATTAATGTCATGAATCCGACTGGGTAGTTTTTTTAACTGATCAATTCCAATTTTTAATAGGATACTTGAAAAAATGAGTATAAGCGGATTTCTAAATAATTTGTTAGTCAGAAATAAACTGCTCCTGCTAATAATTGTCCCCACCATAATGATTGTTTTAACGGGTGGGTTTCAAATTTCAAAAAACCTGCAAGAAAGAAATGCAATACAAGAGGCAAATGATTTTGTATTGATGACAACAAATCTAATTAGGCTGGTTGATGAATTTCAGGCAGAACGTGGGCAAAGTCTGGGTTTTGTGCGAAGTGGAGGCAATGAGTTCGAAAATGATTTATTCGCACAAAGAAAAAAAACCGATGAAGTAATTGTAGCTGTCAGAAAAGATATTAGCGTTCTTGCTGTAAAAAATAATTACTGGGGCCTAAAACCCAGTTTCAATAAGTTAAGCGTAGAAATTGATTTCCTTCCGAGCATTAGAAAATCTGTAGATGGATTAGATACAAAATTTATTTTTTCTTATTACACCGAGTTCAATAGTATTGCATTGAATCTGGTACAGTTTTATCGTGCATTGACTTCTAATATTGAACTATCACATCTCGCCAGTAGTTTTTCATCTGTTCTTTGGATAAAAGAGCATGCCTCAAGGGAAAGAGGAGCGGTGAATGCTGTTCTAGCTTCAAAAGAACTCAGTACAGAAAATTTAAGGGAAATTATCAGTTCCATAGCTTCTCAAAACGAATTACTAAGGGATCTCTCCACTTTAATGAATTCTGAAGACTATTCTCTGTTTTTGACAAGAATAAATGCCTACGAAGAAATTTCAGGGTTTAAAGTAACTCGAGAAAATATTACTAACAAATCTCAAAAAAATGAATTACTGAGCTCTTTGCAGAGCCAGGTGGGGTATGGTGGATTAATTCATAATTTTAAAAACTTTGTGATTCGTGGAAAAAAAGAAAACCTGAAAGCATTTCAGGATAATTATTTAAAGGCTGAAAAAACCATCCAAATTTATCAAGCGCTTGAAGAAGTGAGCTCAATGGAGCGAAACCTTCTAACCATTATTTCCAACACGATAAGAAAATATAAGAAAAAGTTATTAGTGGTTGAAGAAATGCGAGGAAAAGAGGCTCGCATTGAGAAAATTGATAAAGCGGTTAGCATCGATGACAACCCTTCGTTGCAAGCTATTTATGGATTACGTATTGCTGGTTTTGGTATGGGCGCATCGGTTTGGTGGGACTTGGCCACCAAGCGGATTAATGTATTTGAAAATGAAATTAAATCTATAGCATTGGACATAAAATCCAAAGAAAAGGAATCTTTAAAATCCGTTAATTCTTTTTTAATTTACCACAGCATTGCATTGTTTTTAATCTTATTAATCATCATAACTTTGGTTAACTTGATCATCAAGCGAGTTTCAACGCAGGTTATGGATATTGCCATGGCCATGGATAAAATGCGGACGGACGAAGGTTTTAGAAGAGCTATCGATATTAAAGGAGATGACGAAATTGCCACCATGGCCAGGGCATTTAATAGTTTGATTCTGCAAAGGCTGGAAACCGAAGAAGAGTTGAAAATTGTTTCCAAATTCAACGATTTAATTTTAAGCGCTGTCAGCGAAGGAATTTATGGTCTAGACGTGAATGGCAATACCACTTTTGTAAACTCTATAGGATTAAAACTCTTAGGATATTCGCTGGATGAAGTCATGGGGAAATCTCAACATTCCTTGATCCACTATTCGCGAATGGATGGATCAGAGTATCCTCGTGAGCAATGCCCTATTAGTCAGACGATACAAACAGGCACCCCACATAGGGAAGACAATGAAGTCTTTTGGAAAAAAGACGGAACTCCCTTTCCAGTTGAATACACAAGCAATCCGATCTATCAGGAGAATAACGTAGTTGGAGCCGTTGTCACATTTTCGGATATCTCAGATAGGCTTAAAGCAGCAACAGAACTTCAAAGAGAAACGGATATTATTAGTTTGTTGGAAAAAGTTGGAGATGAAGTTAATAAGGACAACTCTTTAGAAGATACCCTAAAATTTTCCCTTGAACAAATATGCGCATTGACACACTGGCAAATAGGCCATGTGTATTTATTCGCAAAAGATCGCCCTGATCTTCTAGTGTCTTCTAAGGTTTGGCATCTAAAAGATCCTAATAAATATAATAAATTCAAAGAAGTAACTGAAAAAACAACATTTGAAAAGGGCATTGGTTTGCCGGGGCGGGTTATTGAAAGTAGAAAAGTAGAATGGATTACGGATGTGCGAGTAGATCCCAATTTCCCCAGGAATAAACTCTCAGACAGTCTTTTAGTTAAGGGGGGATTCGCTTTCCCAATTTTAGTTCAAGATAGAGTTGCGGGAGTTTTAGAGTTTTTTTCGGAGGATGATTTTTTAACGGACACACAAGAAAGAGATGATAAGTTTAAAGATGCCGCCACACAAATTGGAATTCAATTGGGAAGGGTTATCGAAAGACAGGAAATGGAAACAAAATTGCTTGCAGAAAAATCTCGTACCCAAGCTATTTTGGATAACGTGGTCGACGGAATAATCACAATTGATGAAAAGGGATTTGTTCAATCTTTTAATCCCGCTTCAGAAAGGATTTTTGGTTACTCAAAAAATGAAGTTCTAGGAAAAAATGTCAAGTTCCTGATGCCCGAGCCTTACCATTCAGAGCATGATTCTTATTTGAAAAGCTACCTCACTTCTGGAGTAGCGAAAATTATTAATATTGGTCGGGAAGTGGAAGGCTTGCGAAAAGATAAAACCGTGTTTCCACTGGAACTGGCAATCAGTGAACTTTATGTAGGAGAAGACCGCATTTTCACAGGCATTGTCCGAGACATTAGCGAACGCAAACAATTTGAAAACCAACTAAAAAAAACAAAAGAAGAAGCCGAGTCGGCAAACCGTGCGAAATCTATTTTCTTGGCCAATATGAGCCACGAAATCCGCACTCCCATGAACGCCGTTTTGGGGTACTCGCAAATACTACTTCGAAAAAAGAATTTAGACCAAGACACAAAAGAGTCCATCCAAACTATTGATAACAGCGGAAAAAATCTCTTGAAATTGATCAATGAGATTCTGGACATCTCCAAAATCGAGGCTGGAAAAACAGAACTGAACATCACTGGTTTTGACTTGAAAGTTTTAATCGACAACCTTTCTAGTATGTTTGAACTTCGTTGCAAGCAAAAACAACTGCATTGGAATGTTAAGGGGCCATCCGATTCGCACATGGTTTTAGGGGATGAGACTAAATTGAGACAGATTCTGGTGAATCTTTTGGGAAATGCCATTAAGTTTACAGAATCGGGAGAAGTATCCTTTTTCGTAACAACCTTGGAGAATAATCAGTTCCGATTTGACATTATTGATACAGGAAACGGAATTCCCTTGGAGGCTCAGAAGAAAATTTTTGATCCTTTTCAACAAGATGAGGAAGGCTCAAAAAAAGGTGGGACAGGTCTTGGGCTGGCGATATCAAAAAAATATTTGGAACTCATGGGAGTCGATTTGATACTAAAATCTGAGCGAAACGAAGGGGCTCAATTTCAATTTACCCTTACACTTCCAACTTCCACGCAAAATATCTCTAGTAATAAATACCGTTCTGTTCTTTCATTGGCTCCCAATTTCAAAGTTAAAGCATTAGTAGTAGATGACGTCAAAGAAAACCGAGATGTCCTTTCAAAGTTATTGTCTTCTACCGGAGTTGAAGTGATTGAGGCAGAAAACGGTAAAGAAGGAGTCGAAAAGACAAGGGAGCACCACCCGGATATTGTATTTATGGATATGCGAATGCCCGTAATGCGTGGAGAGGAAGCTGCCAAACTTATTCAACAGGAATTTGGAGTGGATAATATTAAATTAGTATCCATTACAGCATCCGCATTTGATCTTAGAAGACAAGATTTTTTGGATTTGGGTTTTCATGACTATATTTCGAAACCCTTTAAAGAAGAACAAATATTTCAAAGTTTGAAAGAACTACTCAATATCGAATTTATATACGAAGATGAAAACAATGAAACAGCAGAAGTTGAGACCATTGAAAGTATTGATATTTCCGATTTCTCCCTTCCCGAGAAACTTATAAATAATATAAAAACTTCCGCCGACCTTTACAATGTCACTGAGCTCGAAAAAGGGATAGAAGAAATTGCCTTGCTCGAGGGAGAAAAAGAAGGATTGCAATCTCATTTGCGGGTGTTATTAAAAAATTATGATATGGATGGAATTTTAGAAGCCATGAATAAAGTCTCCATAATAAAAGCGTCAATAAGATGAATAATCAAGATAAGAATTCTTCACCTATGAAACTTCTAATCGTAGATGACACTCCTGCCAATATTGATGTACTTCGAAGGTTTATGGAAGAAGAGGGGTATGACATTTCCATAGCACCGGATGGAAACATTGCTCTGAAAATTATAAATAAGAATAAACCCGACTTGATTTTGCTGGATGTTATGATGCCGGGAATAGATGGTTTCGAAGTGTGCAGACAATTAAAAGAAAGCGATGACACAAAGGATATTCCAGTAATCTTTGTCACGGCAAAAACAGAAACGAGCGATATTGTAAAAGGTTTTCAAATGGGGGGAGTGGATTATATTACCAAACCATTCAAGCGGGAAGAGGTGTTAAGCAGGGTAGATACTCATTTAAAAATTCAAAATCTAATTAAAGAAAAGACTAGATTGAATAAAGTTTTATCCGATAAAAATGATGAATTAATAGAATCTGAGAATCAATACCGAATAATTATTGATAAAACAGCAGATGGTGTTTTTCGATTGGACCAAAATGGAAAGATGCTGCACACGAATGCAAGGTTCTATTCATTGTTAGAGTTTTCCTCTGACGAAATAGAAGGGAAAAATATTGGCGATTTAATTAACACCGAAGAACCTGCCAAAATCATCCCTCAAATTGCTACGAAACGTTTTGGAGATAGAGCGACAAATGGATTGAAAGTGCAATTTTGTGTTAACGAAAATTCTAAACTTTGGAAAGAAAGAAAATATTTTACTCTGTTGGTGGATTCTTTTGGAGTTTGGAATTTGCCCAATAATGTTCTAATTGAAAAAGGCAGCGAAAAGAAATTTCTAGGTACCCTTTGCATTGTTAAAAAAAACACCTAAAATAAAACTGGAGCTAACGAGCGGAATTGAACCGCCGACCTACTGATTGCGAATAGAAATTTTGTTCCGGCTAAGAATTTTATAAAGGGGTCATAAATTAAAGGGGTCAAATCCACTATTGACTGTAAGTTGCCCTTTTAAAACTCCTGTTCCTTAACAATGAAAGCCGAAGATTTTGAGTGATCGATAAAATTCTTCTCATCTTCTAGTAGCGCGGCACCTAATTTTTGCCCTTCCGGGGAACTCATTCCTGCAATTAGGTCTTCTTCAGATTCAAACCACACTTCTGCGACACCATCATATTCTGGCAACATGCCTCTCGAGTTCTTCAGCCCTTCGTTTAAAGGGGTGTCTACAGTGAGAGATTGTACATATTTTTTAGCCCGCATATCGCCTGCATTTTTCATAAAGAAAGGGCCATGTTTATTACTCCAATAATCTTGAAACTCCTCGCGAGTCATATCTGGGTGACGAGTTATACACATTACAAACTTTATCATTTCAAAACTCTCCTTTAATAGATACTCACTCTTCTATCGTTCTTTTTCTACTGCCGGACTTTTGCACGACCAATATAGTTGCTATCTTCCCCAAACCATAGCTCGCCTGAAGGTTTGTGAAAATACATATGGCGTATACTCCCCGCACCGCTGGGGATTTTAGTGCTACTGAAAAACTTTCCGGCCTTTGTATTAAAACCGATCAATCGGTTCGGTGTGTTCCCCGTTTCCACCATCCAGAGATTATCCTTATCGTCTAACTCCATGCCATAGGGATAGGAATCTCTACCCGCAGGTAACGGTTGTTCCTGGAATTTGTCTATCTTCGGATTGTAGTTTCCCAATAGCCCTTCTGCATAATCGACGTACCAGATTTTATTGCCAGAGGTGATGGCCAACCGACGGGGTCGGGAATCTTGATTTGGCAATTCGTATTCTTTTATTAAAAATGTTTCTGGGGCAACCGATGCCAACTTGTTCGTCCCGAACAGAGCTATCCAAGGACGGTCTTTAGAATCCACACGAATTCCGTAAGGACGGGCGTTAGGGGTTGGTACTTTCACCAGTTTTATCTCGCCCGTATCAGTCATAAGCTTACCGACAAAATTACCATGCTGAACGGTGAACCAAATATCACCCTGACTGTCGAACACCAGTGTGTGCGGATCGTTGGCCTCCTTGTTATGAATCGGGTATCGGACAATTTTTCCTGATGTCGGATCGAGCTTGCCGATGTAGCCATTACGATTACCTGCGAACCAGACGGAACCATCGCCGTCCACAATCAGGTTGTGCGGTCCCGCTCCACGCTCCAGTTCGTATTTTTTGAACTGGCCTGAATCCGGTTCGAGATAAGCGAGGTATTCCCCTTTCTGACCGCAGAACCACACGCGGCCTTGTGGATCGACAAAGGGATCGCGGGGTCGTGTATTCTGCCAAGGAACCTGCCATTCCTTTACTTCAACGGGAGCGGCGTGAAGAATGGAAAAACCACCCAAGAACAAAAATAGTATTACCCAAATCGACTGTTTCATGGAGTCCTTTCACTTTTCCTATTTCAAAAAACTATAACACTTTTGGAAATTCATTAAAGGGATACCTTGCTATTCCTTAATTTTTCATACCAGATTTATATTTTCTTTAAATTTGTATGGGATTAATAGAGGTAAGAAATTCATAGGTGAATATATGCAAAAAACAGCATACAAACCATTAGCACTTATAAGACAGGTTAAGAGAAAAGAAAAAAACTTTTTAAAAAGAAACCAACAGCTGATGAGACAAAGAGAAATTGATGCCTTGGTAGAAAAAACTCGCCAGGACATTGTTGATAAGTACATCGATTTGGAATTCTAATTTAAGGACAAACGTTATGGAATATAACAACAAAACGAGAGAAATTTTAATTATCTGCGAGAACGAGTTGGAAGAAAAAAAACTTAAAAGTGAAATGGGGAAAAAATCTAATTGCTGTGTGGTCTCAAGTGGAAACAAGGCCTTGAATGTGATCAAACATTATTCTGGGTTTTCTGACATCTTCATCCCGCTTGATTTAGAAGACATGGACTATTCGGACTTTATAAAATTTTCGAAACGCTATTCCCCTGAGTCGAACTACATATTAATCTCTCCTCCTGCAATACCTGATTTGGGATGGCTCGTGATAGGCAAAGAAATTGATGGTTATGTTCAAGAGCCTCTTTCAAAAGTGAAAATTTCAAAATTCTTAAATGGTTTTAATGAAACGCACAAAGACAATCTCATTGAAACGGATTTCCCTACTTGGCGGCCTGGTGCCTATTTTTCTGGCACTAGTTTTTCAAGAGTTTAAAACAACTTCCTGTCTCTGCTCTTAAAGGTGACGCCTAAACAAATTCTTTAATACGCCGATTGGCGTTTTTCGAATTTGTTTGCATGCAGAATTTTTCTGGCTTCCTGAGCCAGGGTATTGAGTCCCACCATGTCCCTTTCTTGCATACTCTCAGAACCTGAATTCATGCTTTCTTTTAAGGCCAGTACTTTTTTCTGTTTGGCTAAATAAAGTATCCCTTGATGACGGATTATATTTTCAGTCTCGATTATTGTTCGACGAAAGATGAAAATAACATCTTCGCTATATCGTTTGGCTAGTTGCCTCAAGTTATCTTTGGTCACGGGGCCAATAATAGGCTCACCAATTTGGGCAGGTACGATTCTGGCGGGGTCAAGTTTCAAAAGTGTTTTGCGAATTCGTTTAGGATCCTTAAAAACGGCATTCAATTCTGCATTTCCCCGGCTTTCAATCACTCGGAGAGATTTTGGGAATACCAGCATCTTAATGGCACTGTCCGTTTTGGCATCATCCAACAAGTCAGCCGATACGGGAAGGGCTGAAACCAATAGCCACACCAAAGTAATAATCACACACTGGAGTTTTGGTGCGAAAAACGAACCACTAAGTACCGCAGAAGGTCCGGTAAGGCCTGTTTGTAGCTGGGGCTGGCTCGGCATAGGCTTCGTTTCCTTTAACTTCGTCGAACGGATGGCTGACAACCTCGAGTAGTTTTGAGAAGGGGGTCATATCTTGATTAACTGCGGCGGCAAGGGCTTCTTCTACTTTATGGTTCCGCGGGATATAGATGGGGTTGACTCGATCCATCGCCTGCGCCGCATTCTCAACTTTCTCTTGCTCCAGACGTTTTTGCCAACGTTCTGCCCAGCCATCAAAGGCATCTGGCTCTTTGAACAGATTACGCACCGCGTCGCTATCTCCTCTCAATACTTGGGAGAGACGGCGGAAGACTAGGGTAAAATCGGCATGTCCTACTTCCATCAACTTTAATAAGTCGGTGATTAGTTCTTGGTCAAGAATATCTTCCGTCGTTAATCCTAATTTGGATCGCATCCCCATCAGCCAGTAAGACTCGTATAGAGGCTGAATGCACTCGATCGTTTCGGTCAATAATTCGATGGCTCGTTCTTTATTCGTATCAACATGCGGGATCAGCGTTTCTGCCAATCGAGCGAGGTTCCAGGTCAGAATTTCCGGCTGATTCGCATAGGCGTAGCGACCATTTTGATCTATCGAGCTGAACACGGTGCTTGCCGCATATCTATCCATAAAAGCGCAGGGGCCGTAATCAATCGTTTCACCCGAAATCGTCATATTGTCGGTGTTCATTACCCCATGAATAAAACCAATATTCATCCAACGCGCTACCAGAGAGGCCTGAACATCGGCAACAGCCGCGAAGAATGCCAAATATGGGTTTTCTGCTTCAGCTGTTTCCGGAAAATGTCGCTGGATAGCATAATCCGCGAGTTCACGTACTTTCACAATATCTCCACGTGCACCAGCATATTGAAACGTGCCGACGCGGATGTGACTAGCCGCAATTCGTGTGAGAACTGCCCCGGGTAAAGCGAATTCTCGATAAACATGCTTTCCGGTGGCAACAGCCGCCAGGGCGCGCGTCGTTGGGATGCCAAGTGCATACATGCCCTCCCCTATTAAATATTCGCGTAACACCGGGCCAATAGCCGCCAGACCATCACCACCGCGAGAAAACGGAGTTCTCCCCGATCCTTTCAACTGAATGTCGCGGCGTCGGTTTTGAGTGTCGATAACCTCACCGAGCAGAAGTGCGCGTCCATCCCCCAACTGCGGTGAGAATCCGCCAAACTGATGCCCGGCATAAGCCTGGGCTATCGGCTTTGAACCTTCGGGTACGGTATTACCTGAGAAAATCGCCAAACCTGCTTCTGAATCGAGTGCAACCGGATCAAGGCCAAGCTCTTCAGCAAGCGCATAGTTAAACTGTAATAGTTTCGGATCGACCGCAGGTTCAGCCTGGCAAGGCTTGAAAAACCCTTCAAGGCTACGCGCGAAACTGTTATCGAAATTGAAATGTGGGGGTGGATTCACGAGTTCATTTTATTTTTGAGTGGTGGAAAATATTTCGTGGAACTGAGGCGTTGGAAACATTAAATAGCAGCCCCAGATACAGGAAAATGAATAAAGCTTCTTATAAGATGCAAGCTTCATCTGCGGGTTGCATTTATCTTGCCTCAATTAGAACAATATTATTTCTGGATTTCACAATAAATTCATCTCGAGTCGATATATCTTCAGTTTGGTGAATGGGCATATCAATTTTAACGGCCTTCAAGGCTTTTTCGAGCAACGATGAGGGGATAGCAAAATGATGCGAACCCTTTACAGGAAACGCAGCTTTGGCATGATTCTCCAACAATATCATTCCCGTCACTTCACGTTGAGCATTGAATAACGGACTTCCACTATACACCGGGTCGAGTGGCATTTTTAAATCGATCAACATGGATGTGATATCAGCCGATCCTTCTAACAATATATGTTGATCTTGAAATGTGTTGGTCCACGGGTATCCCAATGTGAAAACGGCCTCGCTTTTGGGGCCTAGTCCATTTCGGCTAATCACCAAGGGTTGGCGCTTTACTTTGGGCATCTCTTTTAACTTCAAGATCGCCAGATTACTTGCGGGATCATGAAACACCACCTCTGCTTCAATATCATCTTCATTGGGGAATTTTACTGCTATACCCTCCGCCTCTTTTACAAGATTGTGATATGTGAAAACATGCGCTCCATCTCCAATGAGGAATCCTGAGCCCAAAAGTGTCGAATGAGTGTTGAGCATCAGAATGACCAACAAACCCCCAAGAAGAAAGAACCCACCTATTCCTTTAAGCATTTCCACCTCAAATAAGCCAATAATATTGAAACAATATGAATCCTAGTTGTAAAATGAAAACGAAGCAAGGTGTTCCTTCATCTACCAGTCTTATAAATCTATTCCTATCAATTCCAGACCAATAATGAAGACCGAAATAAAAGTTTTAATGGGATTTTTAATATTAGGGCTCTCCATAGCTTCAACCTCCTTTTTTTTGGCCAACTCCACAAATGACCGCTTGGTTGAATTTGGACTGAAACATAGCGAATCATTGAGAAAGGTTCAAAGTCTCAGGTCAAAAACTATGGGCGCGATAGAGGAAAGCCTTGCTTATATATTGTCTGGAAAGGAAATAGAAAAACAAAATTATTTAGCTTGGGAGATCGATTTTGATTTTAGCTTAAAACAGTTTACTGATTTTGATGCATTAAATAATATGGAAGCAGAAGGCGAGAAAGAACTAACCGACCAACTTATTTCTCACAAAAAACAGTTATCAAAAAGTGCTAGGAAAATATTTAACGAGTACGATCAAAAGGGTTCTGTATCGCCAGAAACCTTTCAGGAATATGAAGTAAATATTGACGAACTGGATACCAGCTTTCAATTACTCATTAAAGATGAACAAACTGAAGTTAATCTCGCACAAGCTTTCATTAGAGAGGAGATCCGATCAGAGAAAGCAAAGATTTATGCCTTAGGAACTCTCACCTTAGTTTTTTGTCTGTCTTTTGGCTGTTTTCTCTATTTCCAAATTAAACGTGGCAACCGTTTAAGAGAAGAAAACGAGAACCAGCTAAATATCATTGCAAATAACACAACATCAGTAATTTATATGAAAGACATCGAAGGCAAGTATCTTCTCATAAATAAGCGCTATGAAGATCTTTTCAATTTAAAAAACCAAGAAGTTAAAGGGAAAAACGATCTTGATTTATTTCCAAAGGAAATTGCTAATAATTTTATTAAAAATGACAGGAACGTAATGGATTCTGGAAAACCTTTTGAGGGCGAAGAGAATGCTCCACATGAGGATGGCATGCATACATACATTTCCATCAAAGTCCCGCTGAGAAACTCAAAAGGTATTGTTTATGGTATCTGTGGAATTTCAACGGATATTACTGAACGAAAAAAAGCCGAAAGCGAACTGGAAACTTT
The DNA here is from genome assembly GCA_029261675.1 of Nitrospinaceae bacterium. Taxonomy (GTDB): domain Bacteria; phylum Nitrospinota; class Nitrospinia; order Nitrospinales; family VA-1; genus UBA8687. The sequence continues at coordinate 13,311 of JAJDBA010000344.1, read as the reverse complement.
TGCATCAATTGCATCCCACGATTTACAAGCCCCTCTACGCAAAATAAGTCTCTTTGGAGATCGATTAATACAAAGCACTGTCAATTTAGACGAAAAAAGCAAGGATTATATTCAACGCATGCAGAACTCTGCAAAACAAATGAGTCATTTCATTGAAAACATGCTCAATTTCTCAGCAATATCAGCAGAACAAATATCCTTTGAGAAAATTGACTTACAAGAACGACTTAAAGAAATTTGTGAAGACTTGAGTCATATTATTGTGTCGGCCAAAGGGAAAATAAATTTCTCAAACCTTCCAGAAATAGAAGGAAATAAAACCCAAATCGATCAACTTTTTATTAACCTTATAACGAACTCCATGAAATATAAGCAGGAAGACACTCCTCCTATTATCAACATCTATAAAGGAGACAATGTAAATGGGTTTTATGAATTATTTATTGAGGATAATGGAATTGGTTTTGATGAAAAATTTGCTGATAGAATATTCGAGCCATTCCAGCGGCTTCATAACAGAACCGAATACAAAGGTACGGGTTTAGGCCTTACGATTTGCAAAAAGATAGTGGACCGACATAATGGAAGCATATCTGTCAAAAGTACCCCTAAAAAAGGAACAACATTTATTATCAAGTTCCCTATAAAACAAACAAAAAATTACTGACCACTGACAAAACGCTAAAAACCAGTCCATATTATTCCACCAGCATCATTCACAGGTTTCAGATTCCAAAGGCAGAAACTATCAACTCATTAGGAATTAGGTTTGTATAACAGGAGGCTTAAAATGGCAAAGACAAGTTATTATGTAGCAGTTAGTTTAGACGGTTTTCTCGCCAGAGAAGACGGGGTTTTGGACTGGCTAAGTAATTATACAAAACCTTTAGAAACCCCCTACGATTATGAACCCTTTTATCAAACCGTCTCAGCTGTAGTAATGGGAAGAAAAACTTACGATACCGTTTTGGGGTTTGGGGAATATCCTTATCAGGGAAAGCCCGGTCTCGTTTTAAGTAAGAATACGGATTTCCAAGTTAACGAGTCGGGTATTGAGTCCGTTTCATCAAACTGGAAAGAAAAAGTAGCAGCACTTAAGTCCTCTGTGGAAAACCGTATTTGGCTTGTTGGTGGTAGAGAAGTCGCAAATCTTTTTGTGAGAGAAAACCTACTCGATGAAATTATTTTAACCATTATTCCAGAAACCATTGGTACAGGCATTCAATGGTTAGGAAAAACTCCTTTGTCAGCAAGTTGGCTCCTCTCGGAACACTACATATCTAAAAACGGCGTGGTTCAGCTTGTTTACTCCAAAAGGTAAAATACCATAAGTTATATTTGGAGAAATATCTTACCGAATACCAACTCACATAATCATCAGGAAAGTGGTAAAATACTCCACCTGTGGAACTTAGCAATCAACTCTAAACTACGCTTGGGCATATCAAAAATGGATACGAACATAACTACAAAGAAAATCCTGATTGTTGATGACACTCCTGCAAATATTCTGCTACTTAAAGATACTTTATCACAGTATAGAATAAGTACAGCTTTGAGTGGTGAAGAGGCTTTGGAAGCTACAGAGTCCTTCGATCCTCCAGATCTCATTCTGCTTGATATTGTAATGCCTAAAATGGATGGTTACGAAGTTTGTCAAAAACTAAAATCTTCAGAAAACACAAGAGAAATTCCAATAATTTTTTTAACATCCAAAAGCGATGCAAGGAGTGAGGCTAAAGGTTTGGAACTAGGTGCAGTAGATTATATTACCAAACCTTTTAGTGTATCAATTGTCAAGAGCCGGGTAAAAATTCATCTTGAATTGAAACATGCACAAGAAACCCTAAAAAACCAAAATGCAATTTTCGAATTAAAGATTAAGGACTTGGAGAAAAAATTATCGGCACATGATTTTGAAGGCGCATCAGAATCATTGACAAGTTTAACCAAAAACTTAAAAGCAGCAAACTAGAAGGTCCGAGGGAAGAATGAGTTATATCCATAAAGTTTTACCTGTTTTTTTTCTAATAACTTCCTGGAGTTGCACAACCGTCGGGCCCGACTACATCCCCCCAGAAAAAAAGGTTCCAGAAAATTTCAACACCAAACTGGAAGCTGTAAAAATTAAAACACCCGATATCAAAAATGAAGACCCTGCCCTTCCTCCTGTTCCAGTCAAATTGGTTACTCAGGAAATGCTCGGTGATTGGTGGCAAACACTGGAAGACCCCACCTTATCGAAATTAATTGAGCGGGCGGTAAAGGGTAATCTTGATCTCAAGTTGGCTCAATCGCGTATTCGAGAAGAAAGAGCCCGTAGAGGTATTGCCCAAGCAGGTCGTTTTCCAACCATTGATGCCACGGCTTCAACAACCCGACAACAAAGTAGTCAGGAAACGGGAACAGGAAAAGCAAACAATCTTCACTCCACAGGATTCGACGCTAGTTGGGAAGTGGATTTGTTTGGTGGAATTCAACGTTCCATAGAATCTGCAGAAGCAACGGTTGCGGCAAAGCAAGAAGAACTGAATGACACATTAGTGACTTTGGTTGCAGAAGCAGCGTTGAATTATGTAGAAATCCGCACCTTTCAATCCAGACTTAAAGCCGCAGAAAAAAATCTGAAGTCTCAGGAAGATACATTACAAATTGTGAAGGACAGGTTAGCATCAGGGTTAACCACTTCTCTCACGATGGAACAAGCCAATTACAACCTTGAAAATACTAAATCACAAATCCCGACACTGAAAATTGGTATTGAACAGGGAAAAAATGGGCTGGCTGTTTTACTCGGAGAATTTCCTGGGGCATTAAAGCAGGAACTAGACAACTATAAACCCGTTCCCGTTCTTCCTATTGAAGTAGCTATTGGTGTCCCCGCAGACTTACTGAGACGCAGGCCTGATATCAGACGAACCGAGAGAGAACTGGCCGCGCAAACGGCACGTGTTGGAGTAGCTACTGCGGAACTTTACCCTAAACTAACTTTATTTGGTTCTGTTGGGCTCGAATCACTATCAGCAGCAAGCCTATTCACAGGTCCTGCCGCTGCTTTTTCAATTGGGCCTAAAGTGACTTGGCCTGTTTTTAATGCAGGCCGCATTCGCCAAAACATAAAAATTGAAGATGAAAAGCAAGAGCAATCCCTCATTCAATACGAATTATCTGTTTTGACAGCCGTCAAAGATGTGGAAAACGCTATGGTCGATTACGCTCAAGAACAGGTTCGCCGGAAATCTCTTATAAAATCATCCCAGGCAGCCAATCGAGCGGTTGAATTGGCTAGCGAGTTATACGCGGCTGGATTATCTGATTTCTTGGGAGTGTTGGAAGCAGAGAGGTCTCTTTCCCAATTTCAAGATCAGCTTGCAAGCAGTGAAGGTTCCGTCGTGTCCAACTTAATTCGTCTTTACAAATCTTTAGGTGGAGGTTGGAAGCCTTTGATGGCTGATACCCTCAACGAAGCACCCCGTTATTAACTTTATTGAAGAGTGAAACTTTGAACAAATCTCATTCCATAATAATCATTCTAATAATTTCATTTTTCTTTACAGGTTGTGAAGACAGACCCACAGTAGCTGCACCACAGCCTAAAGCACCACCACCGTTAGTGACGGTTACGCCTGTTGTCAAGAAAAGAGTCATTAAGACCTTCGAATTGGTAGGACGAACTGCAGCAATGAATACAGTGAATCTGGTAGCCCGCGTTACAGGTTATCTGGAAAAAAGAAATTTTAAAGAAGGTGAGGATGTAAAAAAAGGTGACCTATTATTCGTCATAGAGCAGGCTCCTTACAAAATCGAAGTTCAATCATCCGAAGCCAAGGTCGCTGAAGCCAATGCCGTTTTGGCAAATGCCCAATCTTATTTAAAAAGACTTAAATCCGTGAGAAAAGGCGCGGTATCGCAAACCGATCTGGATAAATCCAAAAGTGATTTGTTAAAAGCCCAAGCAGAACTTTTACAAGCCAAGGCCAGTCTCGATCAAGCTAAATTAAATTTGAACTACACAGAAATCCGCTCTCCCATTGATGGCCGAATTGGACGTGTTTCTGTGGATGTAGGCAATCTGGTTACATCCAATACAGGTACTCTGGCAACCATCCTGCAATTGGACCCTATCTATGTTTTATTTACAGTGAGTGAGGCGGCTGTTCTGACCGAGTTTCAGCATCAAATTAAAAAGGGCAAGGCAAGAGCCTTCATTCCCAAAATTCAATTGTCGAATGGAACGATTTATCCCTTCGAAGGAGTTGAAGATTTTGTCAGCCATGAGGTAGACCCAAAAACGGGAACCATTACCATCCGCGCGATATTTCCGAACGCCAGCAAAAATATCATTCCCGTAAATAATAATTTACAACATAGTCGTCGTTTATTAATGCCAGGTCAATTTGTAAAGGTGCTAGTTCGAAGAAGCGACACCTCGTTGCAGCGAGTCGTCCCTCAAATAGCCATCCAGGAAGACCAAAAAGGAAAATTTGTTTTAGTTGTGGATGCAGACAAAAGAGTTCATAAAAGGTCAATCAAAGTAGGTGATAAACAAGGGATTGATTGGGTCGTTCAACAGGGTCTTGACGTAGGCGAGTTAATAATCACCCAGGGACTGCAAAAAGTTCGCCCCGGGCTAATGGTGCAAATTGGCTCCCCCCCAGCCAAAGAAAAAGGCAAAAAATAACAATGTTCAGCCACTTTTTTATAGAAAGACCGCGCTTCGCTTTCGTCATTTCTATCGTGATTGTCATTGCAGGGCTGGTTTCTATCCCACAGCTTCCCGTTTCTCTTTATCCACAAATATCACCACCAACAGTTCAGGTCACGGCCTCTTATCCAGGAGCCAGTGCAACAGTCCTTGAAAGCACAGTTGCGGCCCCCATTGAAGAGCAAGTCAATGGGGTAGAAGGAATGATCTACATGTCCTCAAAAAGTACTGACAGTGGAACTTATACGCTGGACATTACTTTTGAAATTGGCACCGATCCTGACATGGCTGCAGTAAATGTTCAGAATCGTATCTCATTAGCAACCCCTCAACTACCTGAAGAAGTGACACGGTCAGGGGTATCCGTAAAGAAACTTTCTCCTGAATTTTTGCAGATCATTTCTTTCTCTTCACCCAACGGAACCTACGATCAACTATTTTTAAGTAATTTTATAACTATCAATATTAAAGATGTTTTATCCAGGGTTCCGGGAGTGAGTAGTGTTGTCATATTTGGCGCACTTAACTATTCGATGCGAATTTGGTTGGATCCGGATCGAATGGTGAATCTTGGCATCACTACCAACGAAGTAGCTCAGGCGATTCGCGATCAAAACCTTCAAGCCGCAGCTGGAAAAGTTGGCCAGGCTCCTACCCTACCCGACCAACAATTTCAGTACACGATTCAAGCAAAAGGCCGTCTCAGTGATGCTTCCGAATTCGAAGACATTATTATCTTAGCCAATCCAGACGGATCTGTAGTCAGAATGCGAGATATCGCGCGCATAGAACTCAGTTCGCAAACGTTTGAAACTTTTTCACGGTTGAACGGATCTCCTACCGTCAACTTTGCAATTTACCAACTCCCCGATGCAAATGCTTTAGAGGTAACTAAAAAAATTAATGAAACCATGGCGCTTTTGTCACAACAGTTTCCAGATGACGTTAAATATGGAGTGCCCTACGATTCCACCCGTTTTATAAACAACTCTTTAAAAGAACTCATTGAAACGCTTTTCATTGCCTTAGGCCTCGTAATTATGGTGGTCTATATTTTTATTCAAGACTGGCGTGCGACATTGATACCGGCTATTGCTATCCCTGTATCTTTAATAGGAACTTTTGCAATCTTGATGGCCATGGGATATTCCATCAATACCTTGTCTCTTTTCGCATTAGTACTGGCCATAGGCATTGTTGTGGATGATGCCATTGTGGTCGTAGAAAATGCTCAACGACATATAGACGAAGGATTATCTTCTAAAGAAGCCACTAAGCAGGCCATGACAGAAGTTTTTGGTCCCATCATAGCGACCACGCTGGTTTTACTGGCCGTGTTTGTTCCTGTGGCTTTCATGGCTGGTATTTCTGGACAGCTTTATCGACAGTTCGCCGTTACCCTTTCCATTGCCGTTACTTTATCGTCGATCAATGCATTAACACTCAGCCCTGCGCTTTGCTCCATATTTTTGAGAAAAAGTGATGGGGCTCCCTGGTTCGCTCTACGTTGGTTCGAGGCTGTGTTTAATCTGGTGTCCAAAACCTATCTATTTTTTGTGGAACACATGGTAAAAATGTTTACGGTTACGGTACTCCTCATCCTCCTCATCGGTGCAGGCGGCTATTGGGTTTTCAAAAGTTCTCCTACGGGATTTATTCCTCAAGAAGATCAGGGGGTAATATTTATTGATCTGCAACTTCCTGATGGCGCTTCATTAAATCGTACCGATAGTGTAGCCCGACAGGTTGAAAAAATGATGAAAGAGCTTCCGGGAGTAGAAAATATAATAACTTTAATTGGAAATGGTTTAATAAGTGGCGTTAAACCCAACTCCGCAACAATTATAAATGTTTTAAAACCTTGGGAAGAACGGACCACTCCCGAACTTTCCAGCGACGCTCTAGTAGGGCGAATATGGGGAATGATGAGTCAGGTTCCAAGCGCCAGAGCCATCGCATTTACCCCACCCCCTATTCGCAGCCTGGGAAACTCCAGCGGATTTGAGTTACAGCTTCAAGACATGAGAGGGGGTGAACCGAAAGAGTTATCTTCCGCAATGCGCGGCTTTATATTTGAAGCCAACCAAACCAAAGAATTGCAAAATGTTTACAGCACTTTTAGTGCAGAGGTACCCCAAGTCGCTTTAGAAATTGACAGGCTACAAGCAAAAGCGTTAGGAATTCCCGTGAGTGAAATTTTCTCTTCTCTGCAAACACAATTGGGTTCTCTCTATGTAAACGACTTCAATAAATTCGGGCGTGTATATCGGGTTATCCTGCAAGCCGAAAAAGAATACCGAAACGACCCTGATGATATTGGTCGCATCTATGTAAAAAGTTCAGACGGAACCATGGTTCCATTACGTACACTTACTAAAACATCTTCCATTTTAGGGGCAGAATCTTTAACTCGATATAACGTCTATCGATCCGCAAAAGTAAATGGGACCCCCGCACCTGAATACAGTACGGGACAAGCAATCGCCGCTGTAGAAAAATTAGCGGAGCGCGTACTACCTAATGGAATGAGCTTCGAATGGTCGGGCATGTCTTACCAGGAAATTAAAGCAGGATCACAGGGCGCTATTATTTTTATTCTGGCACTCACCTTTGTATATCTATTTCTCGTCGCTCAATATGAAAGTTGGACAATCCCATGGGCAGTTATCTTAACCATACCCATTGCGTTGGCTGGCGCCTTGATGACAACAAAATACTCAGGGCACATTCTAGATATCTATGCACAGATCGGACTGATCATGCTGGTCGGTATGGCCTCGAAAAATGCGATTTTGATTGTAGAGTTTGCCAAAGCTAAGAGAGAAGAAGGATTAAGCATTATTGACGCCGCAATCAAGGCCGCACGACTACGCTTTCGCGCCGTGATGATGACAGCAATATCTTTTATTCTTGGCGTTCTTCCCTTGGTCGTTGCCACGGGAGCCGGCGCAAATAGCCGAAAGTCTTTAGGAATTATTATTCTGGGGGGAATGCTCGCATCGGCAATAATAGGCACACTTATGGCACCCTCTTTCTACTCACTGGTTCAATCCTTGAAAGAAAAGCTACTGGGTGAAAGCACAAAACCCCAACCCGCCGACTCTACAAACTAAAATAAAAATTCAAAATTCTAATTGAGGTATAATTTCTTTTTTAGAAATTTAGGAGACACTCATGACAGATGAACAAAGAGACCCAGAGGGCGATCTCTTATTACGAACTTTAGCTATGCCAGCGGACACCAATGCCAATGGAGACATCTTCGGCGGCTGGATCATGTCGCAGATGGATATTGGTGGAGGTATTTTGGCTAAAGAAATCGCCAAAGGTCGAGTCGTCACCGTTAAAGTGGATGGCATAACTTTTTACAAACCCGTCAACGTAGGACATGTGGTTTGCTGTTATGGTAAGTGCACCAAAATCGGTAATTCTTCAATAGTTTTAAAACTGGAGATTTGGGTTAAACCCGTGCTTCACGAAAAAGCCGCCGAGCGTTATTGTGTGACCGAGGCTGTTTTCACCTATGTCGCAATCGATCAAGATGGAAAATCAAGAAAGATTGAGAAATGAGTAAATTTAGAAAACGTGTAGATAAGTTGAAAAAGCTACAGCTACTATTGCAAAGAAAGATGTATCCCTTTTTCCATAACACGCATCCTCTATTTAGAAAAAAGGACTACTTTTTAAAACTGTTCAAAGAAAAAGCACTCGCATACAATATCGATGCACTCAACTTTGAAGAGGGTGTTGTTTTAGGGTCATTCCAAGGCAAAGACTATTTGATGCACTGTAAGCCCGGAAATTTGATTGAGACCACAATCTGCCTGGATAAAGTATGGGAAGAACATCTCGCAAAAATTATGAGCCTCTATTTAGATGGATCAAATGGGGCGATGATAGATGTCGGAGCAAATATAGGCGCTAGCACTCTCCCCTTAGCAGCCAAGCACCCCCAAGTCAAATTTCATTGCTACGAACCTCATCCTGAAATTTTTGCTCGGCTAAAAAATAATATACAACTGAATAATTTTAAAAATATCGAACCTGTTAACTCTGCCGTCTCAAACTCTACAGAAAAATCACTAAAGTTTTATGCGCAAAAAAATGCGGAGAATATGGGCCGGTCGAGCTTGAAATTCAATTCCGACATCAAAAAGCATGATGAAATCACGGTTCCCATAATTAGCATCGATGATACCTTTGCCGACAGTAGCGATCCGATTCTTTTGATCAAGATTGACACACAGGGGACGGAGCTTGAAGTGTTGCAATCAGCGGAAAAGACCATTGAAAAATTCAGGCCGACAATCTTATTTGAATTAGAAGACCGATATTTTTTAGATCATGAAAGAGATTCGGCAAAGAAAACTCTGAAAGAGTTTTTTGAGGGTTTAAATTATTCCCTTTTAAATAACACCAAGGGGCTGGATTATTATCCGCAAGTAGACATAACCAAAAATTTTCATGGCGATATTCTTGCTATACCCAGATAACAAAACGATAAAAGGATTGAACTATTGTAATGGGTGAAATCGGCTACTTAGGTTCATCAAGTATCGATTTATTGGCTCATGAAGGAGAGCCATAAAAATAAACGGGAGCGGCCTGACCACCGCTCCCGTTCGGGTTGGAGCACTTAACCTGTATGGGGGCTAGTACTCGTACTTTAAATTTTTGAGGAAGGAAACCCCTCCACCGCTAGAGAAAAAGAGAGGGGGAGGTATCGGCAGAGGGACATCCATTCATTTTTATAATGACATTCCTCTATTGCAATTAAGTTTCGCTTACATCGCAGTTATGTCACAAATATCAACGTAGATACGCCTTCAACTTTTACTCAAACAAACAGAACATTGGCAAAGCTGCCTGAGCAATTCATGGGTGTAGAGTCCAGTATCATGACCATCACTCCAGAAGAACTGGATAGCGTAAAGCCCCACCGCTTTCAAATTGTTCGGACGAATGGATTCAGGAATTGAACCCGGTTCAATTAATTTTTTTCCGCTCCACTCATCAATACAATTCGCACACGGGCAATTTTCCCGTATTTTTTTTACCGGATATTCCGATTCATGTCCATCACTCCAGGAAATTCCAAGAGTGGTTTCATTGACCTGTTTGATACTTTTTGGGGCGGGTGCTGTCATAACCGTTTATTCACTTTCCATTTTATAAGTGTAAATCAACCCATCCCCTCTTTAAATATCCAGAGCTGATGGAGTCAATTGCAATCGAGGCTTGCCGAATCAGCTTTTCCAAGCTAATTCAAATGAGGCATCCACCGTATCATCTTTTGACTGGTTGATACTTAACTGTGCCGCCACCTGCCCTGCTAGATTTTTATAAGCCTTACTTGCGGGTGATTCTGCGTCGCCCATAACGATTGGCACCCCTGTATCTCCACCTTCAACCACGGCAGGGATTATTGGAATTTGACCGAGAAGCGGAATTTTAAAAGTATCAGCGAGAGTTTGCCCACCGCCTTCTTTAAAAATGGTGTGCTTCTTATCACATCCATCGCAAATGAAATAACTCATATTCTCGACAATACCCAGCAAGGGCACCTTGACCTGTTGGAACATTTTTACACCTTTATCAGCATCAATCAGGCTGACTTCCTGTGGCGTGGTCACGACCACTGCACCCGAAAGCGGTGCTTTCTGTGTCAGAGTCAATTGCACATCGCCTGTTCCTGGAGGCAAATCGATAACTAAATAATCGAGCTCTCCCCATTCAACATTCTGCAAGAATTGCTGAATGATACCACCCAGCATAGGTCCGCGAAGCATCAGCGGCTGGCCTTGCTTGGTTAGAAAAGCTGCGGAGACCACTTTCAATCCATATTTTTCATGCGGGAAAAATTTGTTCTCTTCACCCACTTTTGGAGAACTGATGGGAATGCCCATCATCTGCGGAATACTGGGACCATAAATATCCGCATCCATCAAACCCACCTTTGCACCAGTCATAGACAGAGCAATGGCTAAGTTGGTGCTTACGGTAGATTTCCCCACCCCACCCTTACCACTTGCTACAGCAATGATATTTTTAACTCCAGGAAGAACAGGTTGACTGTGCTGGGTAGAGCGAACCACTGCTGTCATATTGACATCAACGCTATCCACCCCATCTATGGCCTGAACCTTGGTTTCGCATTCTGTCTTCAATTGTTCTTTAACCGGACAGGCTGGTGTTGTCAGTTCAACATCAAATTTCACCTTACCGCCATCGAGCTGCATATTTTTAACAAATCCAAGACTGACAATATCTTTATGAAGGTCAGGATCTTGAACCGTTTTAAGTGCATCAATGATTTTTTCTTGTAACTTGGTGTCTGACATAATTACTCCTCAAAATAATAGAAATCCCTAAAATTAAGTCCACCTCTTCTAAGATGGAACTACAATCAAAAGGATTTCAAAGCTCTTCTTGCAGGTTTCCCTTAAAATAGCAAAAACAGTTAAGCATTGATTTTGCTTGCTTTACGATACTTCATATTGTATATATTTGACTTTAGCACACAATATATTGTAATCCTGAAAACCAAGACAAAATGATTTAAAAATGTTATTTAGAATTAACTTATTGATTAATTTAGCGTTATTCCGATTTAAGCTCGGAAAGGTCAAATACTCCTTCTGTTGCTAGGAACCTAATAAGATCGTCACCTTGAAACGTCAAGTTTTTAAATCACCTTTTCACTTTTCAACCAAATTATCTTTAATTTAAAGGAAAAATGAGACCAGAAAAAACATCTGATCTACAAGAAGAGCTCGAAAAAAGATTTCTTACCTATGCTCTCTCCACAATCGTTTCGCGCTCGCTACCCGATGTTCGAGATGGGCTCAAACCCATCCATCGCCGTATTTTATTTGCAATGGAAAGTATGGGGATGAACGCGGCGAGCAAACATGTAAAATCAGCAAAAATTATTGGTGAGGTCCTGGGTAAATACCATCCACATGGAGACTCTTCCACCTACGAATCCATGGTCAGAATGGCGCAAGACTTTTCCATGCGGTACCCCCTCGTGGACGGAAAAGGAAATTTTGGTTCCATGGATGGCGATTCGCCTGCCGCTTACCGTTATACAGAAGGCCGATTGACCGCCATCACCGCCTTTTTACTAAGCGATATTAAAAAAGACACAGTAGACTTTCGCCCCAACTACGACAACACTCTTAAAGAACCTGTGGTGTTGCCTTCACGAATACCAAACTTATTAATCAATGGTTCCTCAGGAATAGCAGTGGGAATGGCATGTTCTTTCCCCAGTCATAATTTACATGAAGTTTTTTCTGCTCTGATCTCTCTGGTAGATGAACCGGAACAAACGGTCGCTTCGTTGATGAAACATATCAAGGGACCGGACTTCCCCACGCAAGGGATCATCCTAAATAGTAAGGCCGAATTACGAAAAGCTTATGAGACAGGTTCAGGCGCAGTAAAGATTCGTGGCGAATGGAAAATTGAAGACCTTTCCCGTGGCAAGAAACAGATTATAATCACATCCATTCCATACGCTATCAACAAAGCACGGCTGATTGAAAAAATTGCCGAGATAATTATCGCCAAAAAACTAGCACCCCTTACCGACATCCGCGATGAAAGTGATGAAAAGGTTCGAGTGGTTCTAGAAATAAAAAATACCGCCGATCCAGACAAGCTAATGAGCTATCTTTTCAAGCACACGGATCTGGAGTCCAACTTTCAAATCAATTTCACCTGTCTCAAGCCAAATGGGGAACCTGCACGATTATCATTGATCGATATTTGTCAGGAATTTCTGAAATTTCGCAAGCTGGTTGTCATACGTCGTCTCGAGTATGAGCTCGCTCTTCTCGAAAAGCGACTGCATATTCTTACTGCGTTTGCCGTAATTTTTGCTGATCTCGATAAGGCGTTACAGCTAATTCGCTCTTCCAAATCGAGAAAAGAGGCACACGAGAAAATCCAAAACCATTTCAAACTCGATGACGAACAAACCAGCGCCATCCTAGAGTTTCCGCTCTATCGTTTGGTAGCCTTGGAGATGGATAAAATTCTAGAAGAACAGCTAGAAAAACAAAAGGAAAAAAAGAGAATCGAATCCATCCTCAAATCGCCGAAAAAGATTTCAGACGAAATACGAAAAGAGCTTGAGGAAATCGATAAAAAATACGGTGACAAAAGAAAGACCCGGTTTGGTTCCAGTAACAGTGTCGAATTCAATGCCGAAGACTTCATTGAACATGAAGACGTTCATATTGTTCTCAGTCAAAATGGGTGGATCCGCAAACTTAAAACGCTTAACGATCCATCGACCCTAAAATTCAAAGAAAACGATCAGCTATTAGAGATCACTCAATGCAACACAAAAAATCTCCTCGGCATCTTCACCTCACGCGGTGTTGCTTATGTTGGCAAAACATATAACCTTCCTTATACAAGGAGTGGGTTTGGCGAACCTATACAAAGCCTTTTCAAATTTTCAGATGGCGAAAAAGTAATCGGCATGATCCGTTTACCAGCAACTCCTGAAGAGAAGGAACAAAAATCCAGTCAAAAGTCTCTAGGTTTCGATGATGGAGAAGAGTATATGGTTGTCAGTGCCAATGGGTTTGGTT
>JAJDBA010000343.1 GCA_029261675.1 Nitrospinaceae bacterium | reverse complement strand
GTATGGAATGCGGGCTTTCGAGGTTTCGTCGAACAGTTGGATGACAAAGTCGATGAATTCAAACAGGAGCACTTAAAAGAGATATTACCCTTATGTAGCGACAAGGGCTTGTGGCTGGAAATTGATATAAATTTTACAAGTGGTGTAAAAGCGATTTGAGCATCCAACCATTAATCACACACAACACAGGCTAATGTTCGCTCTATCTCTTTGGTTTTAATAAACTTTAATATGCCTTTAAGTTAACTCACAGCTTATTCCTTCTAGCTCGTTAATATTAATCACACCTGAATCTTCTTGTAAAGCTGACCAATAGGTCTATACTGAGCATTACTTACTCCAATTTCTTATTCGAGCAAGACAGCCAAATACTGCAAAGGGTTAAAAATTCGCCACTCCTTTTTTGGAGTGGCTTTTTTTTTGCCCGTCTCTAACAAGCTGAACACATCCATGTCATTTCATGAAGGTTTTAAATAATACCTTCCCTCAGAAAAAGATCTGAAAGTTGCTCTTAAAAAACGCGAAGCTTCCCAAAACGGGTCGAGACCCAGTTGGTCCTAAAACATAATTTTTAAAATAAGTGAGAAAAAATGACTATAGATAAGTATACAAAATTCATAATGACTACCTTAACTCTTGCATTACTCCTGAATGGATTAAATCCATGGATCAATCCAACCCCAGCTTCAGCAATAGAAAGCTCTACAGTTATAACCAAAAAAATTGATAGCAATTGTTTTTCCAACAATAAAGTAGCCACCCAAACCTTGGATGGAGTCATCAATGTGGAAAGATTGCTGGGTTACATCGAATCGTCTGTAAATGACATCAAAATGACGGTTTCTGGTCTTGACAGAAAAATGAGTGAATTGCCTCCCAGAAATCGAACGGAAAAAAATTAAAAGAAGGCTAAACATACAACGGAGAACCTAATCAAAAATCAAACACTAACTGCCAAACAAGAGTGGAGAAATATAAAGAAGGAAAATTCTAACCAGAAAAAAACAGCTCTGGTCTACTGCGAAAATCAATTCGGTTTAATAGATGGAAAAACTGCCGCAGCATTAGTCCGCCATTCTGAAATTTATTCCATTGTTGGAGTAATTGATAGTTCATTGGCGGGTAAGGATGCAGGGCAAGAACTAGGAGAAGAAAAATGCGACATTCCCATTTTCACTGATCTAGAAAATGCCTTGGATACACTTTCCTATATTCCAGATTGTTACATTTATGGGAAAGCCCCTCTGGAAACTTTCATTCCAAATAATGAAAGGCTCCTTATCATGGATGCCATGAAACAAGGGATGGATATCATTAGTGGACTGCATCAGTTTTTTTCTGACGACCCCGAGCTAACCCATATTGCAGCTTTAAACGGCGTCCAAATCAGAGACATCAGGAAGTCACTTCCATTAAAAGACTTGCATCTGTTTACAGGAAAAATATCCGAAGTAAATATACCTGTGATTGCTGTATTAGGTACTGATTGCGCTTGTGGAAAAATGACCACCGCAGTAGAACTCAATAAAACCCTGAATAATATTGGCATTAAGTCGGTACTTGTCGCAACCGGCCAAACCAGTTTGATGCAGGGAGCTAAATATGGTGTAACCACAGATGCTCTCGTTTCTCAGTTTGTGGTCGGTGAAATTGAAAACTCTGTTGTTCAAGCATTTAGAAACGAAAGACCTGATATTATTTTAGTAGAGGGACAGAGCGCAATCAGCCATCCTGCCTTCATGAGTTCAATCGGAATATTGAAGGGAAGTATGGCAGATGGTGTGATCCTTCAGCATCCACCCGCTAGAAAGTTTCGTTGTGATTTTCCGACCTTAGCCATGCCAACTCCAGACAGCGAAATTAAGTTGATTGAAACCGTTTCAAAAACAAAAGTAATAGCTATAACATTAAGCCATGAAAATATGGGTGAAGAAGAAGTTCTGGAAGCCATAGAAAACTATGAGCAGAAGTTTAAATTGCCTACAACAGATGTATTGAGCAGTGGATGCCAAAAACTTGTTCAGGCATTAAGCGACCAATTTCCAAAGCTGAAACAAAAAATCAAGGTAGAAAATTATAAATTCTTTTTAAACAAGCAAATAAAAAGAGGTACTCGTCTGGAAGGAATTGATGAATTCCTTCATGCCTAGAATTGAAATTTCTCTTTCTCAGATTCAAAAGAACACTGAATTTCTTTCAGGTATGTATATGGAAAAGGGAGTTTCCCTAATGGGGGTTACTAAAGCCGTGCTTGGAGAACCTTCTATAGCTAAGGCCATGATTCAAGGTGGAGTCAAATTCATTGCTGACTCACGTATTGAAAATATTCTAAGAATGAAAAACGCAGGAATATCCATTCCATTTGTTCTTTTACGCACCCCTTTAAGCCAGGCGGAGTCTATTGTTGAAAGTGTCGATATTAGTTTGAACACCGAAATCGAGACGCTTAAAAAACTTTCTTATCATGCAAAAGCGCAAAATAAAACTCATCAAGTTATCATCATGGCCGAACTTGGGGATCTGCGAGAAGGTGTGCTCCTTTCTGACCTATCTGAATTTTTCCGAAAAACACTTTCTCTAACCCATATAAAAATAGTTGGGATTGGTTGCAATTTGGCCTGCTACGGTGGAGTAAAGCCAGACGAGAAAAACATGCAAAAACTCTCCAAATTGGTAGATTCATTGGAAAATGAATTTCAGATGGATCTTAAAATAATTTCAGGAGGAAATTCAGCAAACCATGAATGGTTTAATTCCAACAAAAATGTAGACCGAGTTAACAATATTCGACTGGGTGAATCTATTCTGTTAGGTTGTGAAACTGTGAATCGAAAGACTATTCCGGGTTTGCATACAGGCGCATTCCAACTGGTCGCTGAAGTTATTGAATCTAAGAAAAAGCCGTCACTTCCATCCGGGGAGATAGGGCAAGACGCTTTTGGGAATATACCCAGCTTTCAAGATAATGGAATTCGCCAGAGAGTAATTCTTGCATTGGGGAATCAAGACACGATGCCTTCCGGCTTAAAGTTTAGTGACAAACTAAACTTTCTTGGGTCGAGTAGCGATCACATTATTCTCGATAGCCCACACGACAATATTCAAGCGGGAGATGAAATAAGGGCTAGCCTGAATTATGGTGGGTTGCTTTCAACGATGACCTCTCCTTTTGTAAGGAAGTATTTTACAAATTGTAATGGTCACACAGCAATTTAATAAAACCCCATTTTCACAAATGATCAACAAAAGGAAAAACATATGGAAACCAATGCCTTTTTTGTTCTCATCGCATCAATGATATGTAATTTTTTTGTATTAGGTATTTCCCTGAATCGACCCGATTCATTTTTCCCTGTCAGCCTGTGCGCTATTTCGATATCTCTCCAGGGTTTCGCCTTACGGCTGATCGCCGTCAATTCTATCAGTTAATTTTTCATACCTGATCCGATTTCGGCTAGTCATTGGTCCCATTGCACCCATTCCGTTTGGTGAAGTCGAGGGTCATGGCAAACATGTTGTGGATATTTTTGGCTGGAATTATCACTCCTTAAGAATCAAGCAGTTAACCTCCCTACCCCACCAAATCGAAAAATGAATTACTATTTGAGTTTCACTACTATTCTATGGTGTTGCTTTTGCACTGGCCTGGCATTATGGTCGATATAGCTTTGAAAATACTCCACCTGTTTTTTTGACAACTCAATTGGCTCTTCCAATACGAACCATGTAACATTTTCCGAGCAGGGGGGAGTGGTGAGAGACCCGTTATACAAAAAATATCTCTTCAAATTCGGAAACAAGGTTTGGGCATTAATGAAATGATCTTTTACAAGAAATTCCTTATCTATTTTGGAGGGAATATAATCCCATAACTTTTGGATTGTTTTATTTGGCTTCCCATACTTGGCAAAAACTCCAATCACTATGTATTCATGTTCCCCTGATTGATGAACAAAATGAATTTCCATAGGAAAGGATTTTCCATTCACAGTGTGTTCGCTGGAATGATGGAAATGGATTTGGAGCAGTTCAAATTTTCCACCTTCCCATTCCACATAACTCCCCTTTTCATATTTTAATAGTATGGTATGTGAATTATTGATTAAGTTGATAGGTGTCTTTGAATAATGGGAATGGAGCCCATCCAACTGAACTCCTGGAACGTGGGTAAAATCAATGGGGGATTGGCGAACTCCTTCTCTACACATCAGGTGTTTTTCGTGGTCTTGCTCCATTTCTCCCCAATGCAATGGCCCGGTTCCTCCTTCATATCCCCACTGATGAGTTGAGTCATCCATCATTTCGCTTGCATGGATAATAGAAATTAATCCAATAAAAATTGAGAAAAAAATCAGGATCGCATAAAAATTAATTTTGTTAAATGATTCATTCATTTAAAACTTTTACCCTCAAAAAATTAAAACTAAAGGAAAACAAACGCTAAAATCAGATAAAAAGATATTAATATCTTTTTATTGAACTATATTTTATATTTGAAAAAAGTCAATAGCTTTTTCAGCGAAGAATTGAAGAGGACAAAACACGACCGGACAGCAACAAAAATGAATCGGCATTCACCGTTTGAGGATTTATTTGATCAGTTGATTAAATTTAAAATCACTAAAGAATATATTTTTATCTTCAGGATCGCTGATTTTCTCACCGGCTATTTTTGCAAGACCGAGAAACTTTTTTCCATCTCCAGAGCGTTTACTTAAAAAGCTGGCTCGTGCATTGGCTTCGTAGGCATAAGCCAAATCAAAATCTTCCATTTCTTTCGGATAGCGTTTTATCAACTCCAGACATTTTCGAGCATATAGTAAAGAGCTGGAGGCATCTTTAACCGTAGCGTACACTCGGGACAAAAGCCATTGACCACGCTGGTGATGGACCCGGTTGCCTGCCTTTAACCAATGAAAATAAGACGCATGGGCAGCCTGAATCATCGTTTCTTCTTCCTCAGGAGTGCGCCGCTGTTTCTCTAACAACTGCCATACTAACTGGTTCGTGGTTTTGGCAAATACAAGATGCTGCTCAATCGAATTATCTTTTTTCACTTGTTTTCCTGCCATGAACGGAAAAGTATTAGAAAAGTATGATTTTATACGAAAAATATTCGGAAAAAAAGAGGACCAGGAAATCTGTTTGCTCTCATCATCAAAGTTTCTGTGTATTTGGATAGAGACCAAATTTGAAAGAGGAATCTATGCTGATATTACTCTAGATATAAACTTGACGAGCGGTGTAAAAAAGGATTAAGCATCCTGTACTATTGAATCTTCACATTGACCTCTTCAATCTAAAACCATTTTGAATCGGTGGAATTGGGGGAGTAATTAAGAACATATTCTAATGCTCTATTAGGATCGGGAACCATAGCGAACAGGTTACGAATGTTTTCTTTGGCGAAATTCAGATCAATCATAGAAACGAAGGTATCGTTGAGCTTGTCATAAAATCCATGTGTATTAACAAACACCAGCGGCTTGTTTGAAAGTTTCAGTTGCCGCATGGATAGAATTTCTATCGCCTCTTCCAACGTACCCACGCCACCGGGCAAAACAATGAA
Organism: Nitrospinaceae bacterium; assembly: GCA_029261675.1. GTDB lineage: Bacteria > Nitrospinota > Nitrospinia > Nitrospinales > VA-1 > UBA8687. The sequence continues at coordinate 157 of JAJDBA010000343.1, read as the reverse complement.
AGCATCGCTCCGCTCATCCATCTTTGCTTTTCTCTCGCGCATATCTTTTGTGATAATCAATTCATCTGCATCGAGATATCCTATATCTTTTGTATGAAAAAATTCGGGCAGAATGCCAACGACTTTCCCCTTCTCTGCATGCACGCCACGGGCGACA
>JAJDBA010000342.1 GCA_029261675.1 Nitrospinaceae bacterium | reverse complement strand
ATTGGGACAAAAAAGTATTGGCCTCGATATTGGTTTTCACGATATCAAGATTGTCGAACTGGTCCGCACTGAAAAAGGCTTTCAGATCACCAAGTTTGCAATTAAAGAAATCCCTGCTTCTATTCTGCAACAAAAAGATAGGTCCGGCCTGCTCGCTGAACTCATCAAGAAAATGTTTGCCGATGCGAAAATCAAAGGCAGACAAGTTTATCTCTCTGTTACCGGGCATAACGTTATCATCAGAAATGCCACTCTGCCGAAAATGCCAGAGGCCGAATTGGTTGATGCGGCTAAATGGAACGCCAAAGAAGATGTGCTTTTCGATTTAGATAAAGCGGTTATAGACAACTACATCATGGCCGAGTCGGAAAAGGACGGCGCAACCTTTTATGAAATGCTCAGCGTCATTGTGCGCGAAGACGTTGTTGATTTCCTCGTTTCCATCGCTAAGGGAGCAGGACTAAAGCCAAAAGGCGTTACGGTTGTTCCCATTGCGTTATGGGATTACGATGCGGCGCTCAACGACATATCACCAGGAACTGTTACCAGCTATTTAGATATGGGGTCGGAACGTACTCGCATCTATTTCGTTTGCGATGGGCAGATTCTTTTTTCGCGCGAAATTCCAAATGGGGGTAAAAACCTGACCGCTTCTTTAGTCGGTGAGTACGAATTAGAAGATGGGAAAACTGCGGTTGTAGATGTCGTGCGCGCGGAGCAAATCAAAAAAACGTTTGGATTCCCCGCAGAAGACGCAGATGGAAAAACCGAAGAAGGAATTGCCCTTAGTCTTATCCGAGAAAAGCTGGAAGCGATTCTTACCAAACAAGTAACAGAGATGGATCGCTCCATTGAATATTTCAAGAACCAGTATCGTAAAGACTCGGTTGACCGACTGATTCTTTCAGGCGGCGGAGTAGGACTGAGCGGGATCTACCAGTTTTTAAAAGAAAACCTTGATCTCGAAATTGATCGTTGTAATCCCTTCTTTCAGGCAGATACTGAAGATGAGTCTATCTCTAAAGAGAACATGAAGCTTTATGGTCCCAGTTTGACCGCCGCCGCAGGCCTGGCTCTCGGGCAATGCGACAAGATCAATATTCTGCCTGAAAAATACCGCCCCTCTATTAAAAAAACACTGGCCAAATTGGCTCCGTTTGCGGCTGTATTGTTGATTGGAGGCTTGCTTTATGGGTATAGCTCAAACTTACGGCAAGAAGTCATTACCAAAAGTACCGTTCTTCAAGACCAAAAACTTTCTCTAGCAAAATTGCAAATTCAAGCCCCTCTGCTTGACAAACCCATCAAGGACCTCAAGTCGCTGAAAGAGACACGAAAGAATTTGCGGAAAGAAAAAAAATCTCTTCCAGGTGCTACTCCGTTTCCATTCAAATTCGATAATATATATAGTGAGCTTGCACTTGTCGTGCAAGACAACACTTCGATCTCAAAATTGGCTTTCTTCGCACAAGGTAGCGAAGCACAGGAAAATCAGGAAGAAGACATTACTGAAAATGGGCACGCAGATATATCAGGTCGTGAACGTATTAGAATCAGCGGCCATATTTTTGGTGCCGATTTGAAATCGCAAAACACCTTAAAATATTTGTTACAAGATTTAAGAAGCTCACCGGCATTTCAAGATATAAAATTAATTCGTTCTACACCGCTGGAAAAAGGAGACTACAACAGCCCCGGAATTAAATTTGAATTGTATGCTTTCCCTAAAACCTTCAGTTGATTTCAAGGAACAACGATAATGGCTGTGGAAAAATCTGATTTAAACAATCTTAGCCTGAGAGAATTTGCGATCATAGGGTTCACTATAGTATTTGGGATGGGTTATGGCTACTATGAGTTTGAATACACAGCGCAAAAAAATAAGTTGGATAAAGTTATGAATGAGATGACGCAAGTTCAATCTTCCCTGAATGCGTTCCAGAATGTTCTGATAGATCCCGGAAAAGTAAAAAAGACCAATGCAGAAATTGAATTGATTAAAGAAGACATCTCGAAGTTGGAGCAGGAGATTAATAAAGCCAAAGGCCGGCTTAAAGGCCAGGGCATGGAAATTGTCAATGACCTTCAAGACGAAGCAGATTTCTTTGGTGTGTTTCTTAAGTCCATGCGCACTAAGGAAAGGTTCATAAACCGAAGCGGTATGAGATTGAAAGAGGTTTCTCTCGTGATGGAAATGGAAAGCGATTATGATGCGCTCAAAAGTTTCGTTGCTTCACTTGGCACTTTCCCCGCTGTTCTGGATATTGAAAGTCTTGTTACCAAAAGAAATGAAAAAATTCTCCCTAAAGTTGAATCCCGCCTTCATTTAAAAGTTATGGTTTTGTAATGCCATCCTCTCGGCTATGATAAAGAAGGAGGATTTATTTTGAGGGCTCTAATTTTTATAAAAACACTAACAGCAATAATTGTTTTTTATCTTGCAGGAGGATCTGTATTTGCTGCGGAAAAACCTCTTATGCGGGTCAATCCTTTTGAATTGCCTCGGGGAATTTATTCCAAAGATAATATTCCAGAAGAAACCCCACAAACCCTCAAGCTTGAAGCCATTTTCACTATCAAGGGACAAAAAATTGCAACGATTAGCGGGCAGAATTTTGTAAAGGGTGATTTCGCTTTTGGAAAACAAGTCGTGCAGATATTCAAAAACCGAGTCGTTTTGGATGCTGAGGGCAAAGAGGAAAACCTGATACTCCAAGGCACAAAATTCACAATCCACAAACATATGCAGAATTGATCTTCTTTTCTTTCGAACAATAATTGATAGCACCTCTTGAACAGTTTCCACTAGTTTGATTTTTTATGGCTTGCTGTTATTTTTTTTTGGCCAAAATTCTTATTAGCCAGGAATCGGGGAGATTGTGGATATAATATTCATCATCAGTTTGGATGTTTTTCCCCTTAATTATTATGCGTAAGCCTTCGAATACCTGAGAGGGAAGACTTCTCCTTATTGTTTGCTTCAACAAAGATACTATTCTATTAGCACCACTTTGGTGAGGTTGATCTGGTGTCCAATTTCCAAATAAATTCTTCCATATCTGAGCAAGATGGAATTGTTTTTTGAAGGAAGCTCCTTCAGTTGTAGACGATAGAACCTCATATCCTCTTGACTCAAACATGTTCTGCAAAGTTTCTTGCGTAAAAAATAGTAAATGCGGCGAGTCATACGTACGACCTTTATAGCCTCTATTAAACGGGCAATTGGGAACTTCAACTAATACCAATCCATTTGGCTTAACGGCATTTTCGACCAACTCAAAAAAGTAGTCGATATCACTAAAATGCTCCAAACAATGCAAACCCATTACAACATCCGCTTGGTTTTCTATTTCAGTGGAAGAGCTTACCATTTGGTACCCCCGAGCCTTTAGAGTCGAAGAACTGAATTGATCTAGTTCTGAACATTTTATTGTAGCGTGAGGTGCAACTTCCTTCCATAAACTGCCTATCTCACCCGGCCCAGGCCCTATTTCATAAATTAAATTTATATCACTCGGTTTAATATAGCTGGTTAGGGTCGAAATGTAGCTTTTATGACGCATCTGGGGGGGGGGGGGGTAGTTCTGATCAAACCAGTGGGATCGTCCCTTCGATCTATAAATGGAAGCATAAAAATCATGGAGTTTTTCATTGTCTGGCATAGGACTGCAATAACAAAGTTGACAGGTCTGACATTGGACAATTTTAGGTGTGCCAAGAAATTCCCGGTCATATTCAATGTTGAATTGGTATTCATCAACAAAAGTTTCAACATCAGCATGACAATTTGGACAAGACATTTATCACCTCCAAAAATATCAATTACAGTTAGAATCTGGATAAGAATCGATAGCCAGAGAATCCTTTATTTTTAAGCTGACCAGATCCAATTTACTACCTATAGTTTATAAACAAAAACCATGAGGTCACCTTAAAAAAATTTCTTTGTTTGGAGCTTTAAATCAGAGAAGAAGATGTTTTCCATAATCCACATCAAAAAGGCCATATTAAACATGCCACCCATCCGGATAATGATACTGTGCAGAGCAACTATATCTCGCAGATTGCTTGCAGATTCACTTTAGTCGATTCTGGAGCAATTTCAGTATCAACTTTTCCGTTTCGATCGAGGAACCCGATGAAAATGGTTTGGCCCTAAGTTTTAACCCTCCATGCGCCGAAAACGCTTTGACTGGCTTTATTTTTTCCAGTTATGAAGGGATCTTGTTTCACAAAATTCAGCGATGCGTTCTCGAATTTCTCGATGATAACAATTGACCGAATTGTAGTTAAAGGCAATAAGCTAAGTAATTTGAGAGGCCGTCAAATCCACGAAAAAAAATGAATAATTTGTCGGCATTTCCTATCTTTAATCTCTGAACGGTTTGCATAAAGATTTCTTACTATTCATAACAAATAGGTTAGCGGGCTTTTCAACTAATTGTTTCATTCGCAACCTTAGCAGATAAAATATTTTGAGGGTTATTTAAAGACCCATTAATTCTTTTGTTAAAAATTTAATAATAGTGATATGATCGAAGTAAGTCAATTCTTATCAAATGTTTTACATTTTTTCTTTTTAAAATGAATTACTATTTCCTCCCGAAAATTTTTTCCCTGAGCACAACTTTAACTTTAGCGAATTACTCTCCAGTTTCAAAGCCGCACTATAATTCTGAGAAACAATTTATTTATGTAACGTACTCCACTGGAGAAGTCTGGAAACTATTTTTATTCCAGGAAATAGCACCAGGAAAAACTGCTTTTATAGAATCGAAAAATTTGCCTCCCGCAATACCTGAAGGAGCTAGTGTTTTTATTTTTATGCACCCGAAGCGTTTGCCCGATACATTGCCAAAACTTTTAGCATATCCTATGATGGAAACGGATCCTCATTGGAGAGGGAATCTTCAATTCCGTTCCCCTACCACGGCAGTAAGTTATCAAGGTGAATATCCAGATAATATGTTGAAAATCCCCAAAGGAACACTTTTAGTTTTTAATCCTCTGATCCAAACCCAAGAGGGGATTAACACATTGGTATTATCCATTAATATTACATCTAACCCTGAAATTAAAACCTGTACTTATTTTATTTCCAAGTTAGTCAGTGGGGAAGTGGTAAGAAAAGGTGATATGAAAACAAATACAATCAATACAGTGGATATGGAAGGTCTGGTAAATAGTGTGGAGGACCCATTATGCTTTTATTCTCCGGATATGGTAGCTCTACCTATTTTCTTTAGTTACGATCCTTCTTTTCGTTTTCTAAGTTTTGAGCATTCGTATCCAATGAATGAATTTTGTATTTTTGGCGATTCTAAATTTCCAAGGATAACTGAAATAAGAAAACATTGGATGAAATCACTTAGCTATGAGTAAATTGAGAACCTTGATAAATAAAATCGCTAACACGGCTCCTGGGATAATGCTACGCAATTCTCTGGGTTGGAAAGGGAAAGTTTATATTGAAATGCCTCTGAACTATTCTATTAGCGATCTATTTTTTTGGTGTTGTGACGATAATTGGCGCACTCGTTTCGATCTTATGAATTTACCCTCTATTCTTTTCCCCCAAAAAAATCTGGAGGATGTCGTAACAATATTGTTTTACAATCAAAAAGGGGAGGAATTGATTAGAAAAAAAATAGTTATCCCTCCACTACAATGTCATGTTGTTTTGGTTGAGCAAATTGTTGGAGAAAATGCAGGGTTCGGTACAATGGCTTTTTTTCACGAAACAAATCAATCAAAAGAATCTGAGGAACCCTTTTCATGTATTACTGAGCATGGTTTTGTGGCTTACCGCAGGCCCTCTGATGGAACATCACTTTGGAGCTATGTGCATGGCTCGGCGTTTGTTTTGGCGAAACCGCCAGGGATTGACAAACCTCAAACTGTTAGAAGGTCTATTTCGCAATCCCTTACCTACAGGCCGCAAGTTGTCATGGCAGATTGCAACCAGTTTGATTTGATTTATATTAATCCAATAGCAGAAAAACAACAAATTGTTGTTCGAGGTCTTAACCGTTCAGGTGAAGAGGTCGAAAGTATTAAGAGGATTATTCCTGCACGCGGAGCGGAGCGTATTTCTTTTGATAATGAAAATCGGGCTATTTATAGAATAGAAAATGATAGTAGTATTTATAACTGGCGTCCCATAATAAAAAAATATTACGAATCTCATTTCGATGTGTTTCACGGATGATTATGTGAGGCCAGATGGTTAGATTTGTTTCTGCTTATTGCAACAACTTTGCAAGCCCTCGCGCCACCCCTGGATTGTCCACAAAAATAACTGAAATATAAAAATGTTCACAGCAGTTGCCTCTTAATTAAGGTGAAGGTTCGACCAAAATGAAAATTAAACAGGTCATTAGAAAAATATTGGAATTGATTTTTGGGGCCATTGGGATTGATGCAAAATTCTCCAAAAGAGATAATAATAAGGAGACAATAGTTTTCGACCGAAATCAGCTTTCCTATTTTTATAGTCCAAATGAAAGAATGGACTTGTATTTTGAAGGCTTGGATCGAGTAGAGATGAGATGGAGCGATAACTTTTCAAAGCAACTTAGGTTTTACAGCTTGCAGCAGATTGTCGAACATGTTTTAAATTTAAAGTTGGATGGAGACGTAGCTGAGTGCGGCTGTTGGAAGGGCCATTCTTCATTTATAATCTCAACATTATTGTCAAAGAATAACTTTCAAAATAAATTTCATATTTTTGATTCTTTTGAGGGAGGTCTTTCAGACAAAACGGCGAAAGATCTAAATGATCAGTATCAGCTGTCTGCGGAGGAAACTATCAAGGAAAAAGAGATGTTTTCCTCACTTGAGGAGGATGTAGGTAAAGCCCTCGAAAAATTTGATTTTGTTAAACTTTATAAAGGGTGGATACCTGACAGATTTGAAGAAGTCAAAGATCAAATTTTTTTCTTTGTCCACATAGATGTTGATCTCTATGAGCCCACTCTAGATAGCTTGGAATTTTTTTACCCACGTGTGGTTGAAAAGGGGAGCATTGTAATAGATGACTATGGATTTATGAAGTTTCCTGGTTGCAAAAGGGCTGTGGATGAGTTTCTAAAAAGAAATAAAGTTACTTTTTTTTATGAGATGCCAGCTGGTGGTTGTTTTATCATTAAGTAAGGACTTTTAGGAAGAGATATTCCAATTTTATGAGCTATAAAGATGCATTTGCCCAGAGATATCCGCCGACTTTGTAGCTGACCAGCAAGCAGTATAGCCACTCGCATCACAAGTACTAAAATAAGAGTTAGTTTGCAACGATATGTCTGGCTGATGTGCGTTTCTGCGTTACTTCTTTGCATTTATATGCATTATTTTTATTCTAAGCAGAAAACGACTGACTTATATGGTGATGCGCTGTTCAGATGCTTTTCTTTTCAAAACTAATAACGCTATGATGGTACTGATGCAAAAACCAGCATTGTTAAGTGATATCTTTTACGCAAATGGTGATGCAATGTGAAAAAGTGTAGTATTCTTATTCCTTTACCCATATTTGGTTAAAGGTACGCCCCATTTGCTCGTTGTTGTCGAACATTTCTGCGTGACGTTTTTCTTTTAACGTAAAGCCAGCTGTCTCCAGTAATCTACGGACATTGGAAGATTGTTCATCGAAATCATCATTCACTTCGATATAAATAGATTTACAAGTATCTGCTGATAAAGTTTTAGTTGCGCCGCTTAAAATCAAGTGTTCAATCCCATCTACATCTATCTTAATAAGACTTGGAGGCTCGATTATTACTCCTGTATTTTTTAGGTCGTCTAAAGAAAACCCTATTACGCTATATTCGACAACACTGTGTATTGGTTCGCCATCGTGTCCATAATTCACACCGAAGGCGTTTAGTGCACCACCTTCGTCAACGTTCGAGTTTATAAATGTTGAGACCCCTGTTTTGTCAGACAAAGGAGTCGAAATGATGGTAATTTTATTAGATAGTGAATTTATACTCACATTTTTCGCTAACTGGCGTAAGTTGAATGCAGATGGCTCAAAACTATATACATTGCCAGGTTGGGATTTGGCGTAATAGAGCGAATAAATACCTATATTGGCGCCGATATCATAAAGTGCTCCTTGTCCGCCATATTCTTCTATCCACTCAAACATTTCAGGTTCTTTGTCAGAAAAAGAGTTGTGCCGCATTGCGCATACACTATTGGGAGTGTGAAGTTTAAATTGAACCACATCTGATGCTGTTTTGTGCCTCACCTCTTGTGTTTCGCTATTCACTTTATTGATAAAAATCTCTCTGAGTCTATAAGCGAATACTTTCGACAGCACTAGAGCAACCATGGACTCATAAAGTGAATAGGCACCGAACAATATTTTAGGTAACAAAGTAAGAAAATATTTTATTGCGTCTTTAAAATGTATCTCCATCTCAGCCTTTAATTCCTCGTAGTTTAATCACTTATTCTGGTGTCATATGTTTTTGACAAATATACTTGCTTCAACTAAACACATTTATATCCCCCACTCAACTTATTGTTATTAAAACATAAATTTGTTTAAAATTTTTAGAATAAATTTTTCTATTTTACTTCGTAGTAAAATTGTTTAGCTGAAAATAATTAAGTGATGACCCAGTTTTCTAGTTGTAAAAAAACTATGTATGAGTTTCTGAGTCAAAATGAATATACTTTTTTTGGGAGATACCCTTGGGAGGCTGTTTTGTTATTTAGTAAGGACTTTTTGGAAGCCACATTCCAATTCTAGTGTTTAGAAAGAAATAGAGCTGTAAAATCCACCAAGAAATTTTCGCCCGAGGAGAGGCTAAAATCTAATATGATTGAAAATATTTTTAATCCAAGCTCCAGATTTCGCAGGTGACCCCATACACCGCTTACATATATCAAAATGCAGATCCCCTGTATTATGCAGTCCCTCAATGATCTCTCTGTTTTGATTTAAGATGGTATATAAATCCTTTGAGAAAATATTTCCTAAGTCCGTTAATCCGTCATAGTCAATGCAACAACAAGTGACGGTTCCATCGGCGAGGATACCAATGATTTCTGTGCCGCACTTGGCTTTATCCACAGGGAAATATTGGTCGAACCGGCGACCATTATGAAATATTTTATAACTGATCTGATTATTATCATTAAATTTATAAGCTGTTTCCCATCCGCAGGCGTTATCGGGGGAACAATATTTTTTTAGACAGTCCTCAAGATGATCTTCCTTATACTCAAACGAAACTGATTTGCTTTCAATCAATTTTAAAAATTGCACCAAGTAGGGTTTTACCGATTGAGGGGTCTCTGAAAAAATAGTTGGATCGCCTGGCTCTGAAATTCCTAATAGTTCTTTTAAATATTTTCCAGCGCCTTTAATACCAAGATACCTATCATCATTAACGGCCAAATCTGTTCGAACCTCTTCCATGCCGTGGTCTGTGTCGATAAGCTTGGCTATACAATCAGCTACTCGGTTGATATAAATTTCGAATTCCACCTCGATCCCCCGCATGGACTTGTGATGTTCGGGATGGATAGACTGCGCGGAAATTCGAAATAAATTAGGAGGGTGTTCTAACAGAAGATTGATATTTTTTTCCGTCAACAAAAGCCCATTCGTAATGATTTGGGACTTCAAGCCCAATTCACGGCAACGGTCTATACATTTCCATATGTCAGGAAAAAGAAGAGTTTCGCCAAATTGATGGAAAGCTACGAAGTCTATTCCCTCGTAGCCTGCGATTTGCTCGAGTACGTTAAAGATGTCATCCAATTTCATATCTTTAAGTTTCGCGTCTCGAATTGGCAGGCCGCAAAAAGAGCAACCCATGTTGCATCGGTTTGTGAC